>JBEBIF010000021.1:0-20801 GCA_040080515.1 Chitinophagaceae bacterium
AAGTAGAAGGCTGATTTTTTTGCCAAAAGAACGGATAGGTAAAACTGTTTTCATGCTCAGAAGATTAGGGTTCGGGATTAATTAGTACTTCAACCGAATTAATCTGAAGAATGCTTTGAAAACCGACTTATTAATTTGAAGACTTACCAGGGAAGTAATATCCCTTTAGATGGAAGTTAGTTTCATGGTCGGATTACGTAGCTTTCTTAGGATTTGTTCGATTGTGATACAAACATACTACGCAGTTATTCTACTTGCAAGTTTTTCAGTATCTATTTCGTAAAAAAACTTTATCCATCATAGTACAAATACGATTTCCCGTTTTGTTTTGTTTCTGCAAATAAAAAAAACCGTCTAGCACAATGCTAAACGGCTGGAACCCCTATGAAAAACTACTTTATTGTTTAATGATCTTTTGTTGTGCTGTTTGTCCTTCACAGCTTACTCTTACAAAGTAAACACCTGGTGCAAGGGATGACACATTTAAAGCTTCTGTCTGGCTGCTGTTAGCTGATTCCATTCTTTTAGCAGTTTGTCCGTTCATGGTAATCACTTCATACATCACTTTCTTATTCTGCCAGTTGGCCGGTACCGTAACTCTGAGTTCATTATTTACCGGGTTGGGATAGGTCATGATGCTTATTACATTACTGTTTGTTTTACCGATCCGGATCATCCGTGTGGCAGACAACTGGCTTTTACCATCGTTATCTACAGAACGAAGCCTGTAATAAACCACACCTGATTGAATGGAACTTACATTATCCGAAAGGCTGTAGTTGGTTTGATCTGTTTGATTACCATAGGCGAAAACCATTCCTGCATCGTTAAAGTTGATACCGTCCAGGCTCTTTTCCACAGTAAAATAATTGAGGTTGATCTCTGTAACAGTACTCCATTTCAAATCCACCCTGTTGTTATTGTTCAGCATAGCAGAAAAGGAGAGCAGTTTTACGGGCAACACATTCCCGGGGTAGTCGAATCGCTTCAGGTACAAGCTATACTGTCTTACAGGGCTGCTTGGGTTACTGTTCACCGAACCATACTTCAATTTGAATGAAGAAATATTAGTGTTGCTTGCTGTAAACATATTGGCTAAAGAAGAAGTATCTATTCCGCTTCTTTCAATACCTAAAATATTCTGACCCATGAAATCTCCTGGATTTAACTGGCTAACACTTATATCCGGTGTAGCTATCATATAATTCATAACTCCACCAGTGCCCATGTTAATCCTTGCAAATTCCTTAAGGTTACTATTCCCATCCAGATCAAGGGCGGTTGCATTTGCAACTGGCAAAATAACCGATATGGTAGTATCACCATGCTTCACAAATCTAATGGTGAACACGGCATAGGACATTCCAACTACGTTACCGCTTTGAATGGCAGGTTGAAAAGCTTCTTTATAGCCAGTTCCGTTACTGTTATCATCTATTTTATTTATAGTGGCTCCATTAATAAGACTGTCAATGGTTACTATTGCATCCACATTTGACTCCACATTTTCGAACAGGTATTTAGCGCCCACTTTCAGGTCTGTACTAGCAGGGGTCTGCAGTACCGGATTCTCAAACTTCAGACCGTTGTTCAAACTCCCGCCACTCTGCGCATTCGCAAAAAAACAAAGTCCGGTTGAGAATCCAACCAGAATGGCTTTCAAAGAAGTGTTTAAAATGGTTAATGCAGTTTTCATCGTTGTTCGTTTAGTACGGTAATGTTTAGGGCTAAGATTCTTATCCTTCAGATCGCTTTGAAAACCGACTTATTAATTTGAAAAACTTACCGGGTTGTATTACCCTTTTGGATGGAAGTTTGTTTCATGGTCGGATTACGTAGCTTTCTTAGGATTTGTTCGATTCTGGCACAAACATACTACGCAGTATTTTAACTTGCAAGTTTTTCACGGACTTTTTCGTAGCAAATGCCGTATTTACTGTAGTAATTCTACGAAGTGCTTATCTAAATGCCTAACACTGAGGAGTTTTATCAGCGGAAAATTTTTTTAAAAAATTACTGTATTTATCCCTTCCGCGGTTTGTACTTTTTCTTTCTCTTAATAAGTTCGGCCTTAATGATCCTTACATCTTCCAATGGTCTGTCTGCCACAGCCCCTTTGCTGGTAGCAACAGCAGCGATCTTATCCACTACTTCAATTCCGTAAACAACCTCTCCAAAAACAGTGTATCCCATATCGAGATGCGGGGTGCCGCCAATCGTTTTATATACCTCCCGCTGTTCTACTGGTATCTTTCTTCCCTGTAGTCGTTGTATTTCCAGGTTATCCAGTTCTGCATCGGTAAATGTTTTTCCCTGCACTATATAGAACTGGCTGCCGCTGCTGGCCTTCTCCGGGTTATTGTCTCTGGCAGCAGCAATCACTCCTTTCCTATGAAACAAAGATGCTTTGAACTCTGCCGGAATTCTGTATGATGGTCCGCCATTACCTAATTGTTCTCCGGGTTTGGCTGACTTACTGTTTGGGTCGCCCCCTTGTATCATAAAATTCTTAATGACACGATGAAAAAGCACACTATCATAATAACCGGTTTTCACCAGTTTCAAAAAATTATCCCGGTGTAAAGGTGTAGAATCCGCCAAACGGATGATAATATCTCCCTGGCTGGTTTGCAACAGCACATCCCTCTTTGTTCTGTCTTTCTGAGTAACAACAGAATCCTTCTGGGCCACTGCTATTAAAGTGGTAAACAAGCTTAGTATATAAAGACTGATTTTTCTCATCATTAAAAAATACTCGTTTTCAATTTTGTTTACAGGTCGTTCGTTTCGAAATAAAGCAATACATGATCCTTTATAAAATACTCCTGCTCTATTGCATCCATATCCGGCATAGGCTTTAATTGCTTGAAATGCGGCCAGCCTTCTTCATCTACCATCTCCAGTTCATAGTAGCCGCTGGGAGATAACAACTGGCATACCGCTATATGCATCAGGTCCTGTTTTTGCTCCTTGGTAAATTTTTCCTTGATATCGCCAAACTCCTGCACTCCAATAAGAAAGAGTATTGTTTCAAGGTCAGGCTTTTTGCCAAACCGTTCTACCAGTTTGGCCTCCAGGTTCCACCAGCGCTGTTGCAGGTCATCTTTTATTTGCATGGGGCAAAGATAATGAGTGTGGCATAAGCAGTAAGAACAAACAGCATTTCAGTTCGTTATTCACTTGTCATATGCTGAGCTAAACATTACCTTTGCGCAAATTCAGATTACGATGTTGCAGCTACAGGTACTAAGACAAAATCCACAAGCAGTAAAAGAAAAATTGCTGGTAAAACATTTTGCTGAACCACAGTTGGTAGATACGATCATTTCATTAGATGACGAAAGAAAGAAATTGCAATTGGATTTTGATAATAACCAGGCTAAAGTGAACAGCACCTCCAAAGAGATCGGCGCACTGATGGCAAAAGGGCAAAAAGACGAAGCCGAAGTAAAGAAACAGGAGGTAGCCATATTAAAATCAACACTGCAACCAATATCTGAAAAGCTGGCTGCTGTAGAAAAACAGTTGCAGGACGAACTGGTAAAGCTCCCTAATCTTCCTTCTGACCAGGTGCCCATTGGTAAAACACCGGCTGATAATGTAGTCGTAAGAGAAGGTGGTATAAAACCACAATTACCGGCCGGCTCCGTTCCTCATTGGGACCTGATAAAGCAATATGATATTGTTGATTTTGAAACCGGGGCAAAGATCACCGGAAGTGGGTTTGCATTATTCAAAGGCAAGGGCGCCAAACTGCAAAGGGCATTGATACAATACTTCCTGGATTTTAATACCGCTGCCGGTTACACAGAATATCATCCGCCATTTATGGTTAATGAAGCATCTGCTTTTGGCACAGGTCAGCTACCGGATAAAGAGGGCCAGATGTATTTCATGCCGGAAGACAAGTTTTACATGATCCCCACTTCAGAGGTGCCCGTTACTAATATTTACCGGGATGAAATTGTAAAGGAAGAAAGTTTACCAATCCGGATGACGGCTTATTCTCCCTGTTTCAGAAGAGAAGCAGGAAGTTTTGGCAAAGATGTCAGGGGATTGAACCGGGTTCACCAGTTTGAAAAAGTGGAGATCGTTCAGTTAGTTCATCCGGACAAAAGCTACCAGGTACTGGATGAGATGGTGAGCCATATAGAGAAATTACTGACAAGTCTTGAATTACCCTACCGCATTCTCCGCCTGTGCGGAGGAGATATGGGCTTTGCCTCTGCTATTACTTATGATTTTGAAGTGTATAGTGCAGCACAGGAAAAATGGCTGGAAGTAAGTTCCGTCACCAATTTTGAAACGTACCAGAGCAACCGGATGAAGATCCGTTTTAAAGATGCTACTGGTAAATCTCAATTGGTACATACATTAAACGGTAGCTCTTTGGCCTTGCCAAGGATCATTGCCTGCCTGTTGGAAAATAATCAGTCAGCGGAAGGGACTAAATTGCCTGCAGCCATACATTCTTATTTTGGCGGGAAAGTAATTGATTAGTTTAACCGGGTATTTCAAAAAAGAAGTCCTGATATTGATACCAGGACTTCTAGTTATAATAAATTCAGTCTTAATTAAGGTTGGGCAAAACTATTTCTTGCACCGCCTACGGCAAACACAGCCAGCATTCTTGATCTTTGTCCGTTACTGAACATATACATGCAGGCATCATCTGAATAATCCATGTAGTTCATTGTCATTTCTACAGGATTGCCAGAACAAGTACTTAAGTGACCGGCAGCAGGGCAACCATAGTTAGCAGTGTTGTGAGTGGGTGTATCACCTACCTGGTCGTTTCCGCAAGTAGCATCACCCCAAATATGGCGAAGATTCATCCAATGGCCCACTTCATGTGTGGCAGTTCTTCCTTTATGGAAAGGAGCAGCAGCTGTTCCTGTTCTGCCTGTAGCATTGTCATCCAATACAACGCCATCAGTAGCAGAAGAGCCTCCGGGGAATTGGGCATAACCTAAGATACCACCACCCATATTGCAAACCCAGATATTCAATTTTGTGGTAGGGCTTGTGGGGGCAATACCCTGTGCACTTTTCTTCATAGCATCGTTGGTACTCCAGCTTGTTTTAGTAGTACTTCTGCGTTTTACCTGGTCCAATACAAAAGTTACCCCGATGCTTCCTGCTTTAACCGTATTATAAGTAGAAGTAAGATTATGATCAGCGTTTGTGCCGGCAAAATCTTCATTCAATACATCAATTTGCGATTGCAGTTGCGCTTGCGACACATTCTGTGCACTGGTTTTGTACAATACATTAAATACTACGGGAATCTCAATCGTGCCATCAGGAAGCAACCGGTAAGCTGCCGGATCTGCAATAACACGTTTTGTAAATTCCTCGATGTCGTTCATTCGCTGACGCAATGTGGGATCTGCTTTCATCTGTTCTTCCAGTACTTCATGCGAAGAACATTGACGTTGAGTGGCAGTTACAGATTCTTCTTCATTTGGCAGGTCTCTTTCGTTGGAAGAGGATTTGTTACATCCCATAATTAAAAGGAATCCGCCGGCAAGCAATACAAGTGATTTCTTCATAAAAAATTTTGGTTTGGTGATAAAAATATATGATTGAACAATTTATTTTAAAATTTCAGCTTCACAGGTATCACAGTTAAACTATTATTGCAACACTGTGTCGAAAGGAGCTAAAAAGGAATTATACTTGGTAACGCATCCGGTCAGTTTATATCTTTCTAATATGAAACCCTTAGCTACAATTTACCTGCTCATTTCACTACTGGTTGTCGCCTGCCAAAAGAAATCGGTGCCCGTAATAACAGAAAGGAAGACAGAACCACCAACGAAGATCAGTAGTCCTTATCCACCAGCAGGAACTGTTGTTCCGGATACTGTGGAAGGGAAAACTATTTTTATTGCACAATGCGGCCGCTGCCACGGGTTACCAGATCCTCTTCAGTTCAATACTGTGAAGTGGGAAAGCATCTTAGAGTTAATGATTCCCCGTGCAAGGATCGATAAAGAAAATGCAGTGCATGTAAGGGCTTATGTATTGGCAAATGCTGCTAAGTAGTTGCTGCAACTTGTTGCTTTATCCGGTTATTCATCACATAAAACCATGCTGGCGGCAGCAGCGACAACAACATCATGCCCGGATAGCCGGTTGGCATTTGCGGGGCATCATCATGATGACGCAACAATTGATATTTGCGGCTGGCCATATAATGATGATCGGAATGACGGCTTAGTTCAAACAAAAATAACCTTCCTAACACATGATCACTGTTCCAGCTGTGCGCCGGCATGGCCCTTTCATATTTTCCTTCACCGGTGGCCTTGCGTTGCAATCCATAATGCTCAATGTAATTGACCGTTTCCAAAAGGAGTATGCCCATGGCAGCAGCCATTAAAAAATATAACATAGCCCATCCACCAAATATAAAATAGATAGCTGCCAAAAATGCAGCCTGCACCAGTTGAAACCTGACCATCTCATTATATAATGAGAGAACCGGCTTCCCTTTTTTCCTCACCTCTTCATTGGAAATATGCCAGGCGCTTAGATAACTGAAAACAATGGTGCGGAAATAAAAAGTATAGACCGGCTCCCCGTAGCGGGCACTGCTTGGATCTTCCGGCGTGGCGACTCTTTTATGATGTCCTTTATTATGCTCAGTAAAAAAGTGCATGTAGAGTGAGCTAAGCAATAAGGTTTTGGCCAATGTTTGCTCCAGCTTATTTACCCGGTGACCCAATTCATGCCCCACATTGATACCAAAAGTGCCGCAAAGCAAGCCCATGACCGAAACCCTTCCGGCAATATCATACCAGGGCAGGCTGTCGTTCTTCATACCATCTAAAAATTCATAAAGGGCAACAAACTGCAATAAGACAACGAGATATAATAAGATATCATAAGACCTGTTTTTCTTAGCCAGTTCTTCCTCGGCTGCCTCCATATTGGAAGGATCGGGCTTTATCAGTAACTCCACCAAAGGAATAAGCACCCAGGCAATCACCATCGGAATCCATACCACCCAACCGTGTGAATTGAATGAACGGATAGCCGATACAAAGAAGATAAAGGGAATGAGGTATTTAAGTGCCCGGACCTGCATATAAAAATGATATATGACAAATTTAAAAATAACCGGGCGGTTTTGGCGTTTAAAGTTCAACCCGATGCCACTTTATTAAACTATCTCCCTTCAAAATCGTCTGAAAACCTAAATGTCAGCCCATGCCATTGAGTAACCAGTTAAAGAACCAGCACCTGATGTGGCGTGCAGGGTTCGGCCCCGCCGTTGAGCAGCTGGGAGACCTTTCCAAATACAACCCCACCCAATTTTATAAAGCCCTGGTAAAGGCGTCTGATAAAAAGCCGGACTATATCGATGTGGCAGATGATTACCTGAAAGGCCTCCTGATGGGTATCGAAGAAGTGGGCCGCCAGCAGAAAAAAGAATTACCTCCGGAGGAGAAGAAAAAAATTCAACAAAAGAACAGGGAAGGTGTCCGTAATCTGAATATGTACTGGATCCATGAAATGGTGAATACCGCTTCGCAATTGCGGGAAAAAATGGCTTTCTTCTGGCACGGGCATTTTGCCTGCCGCAACCTCAATGTCTTTTACCAGCAGGGATTATTAGATGTGATCCGTAGAAATGCGCTGGGTAATTTCGGCACCATGCTGAAAGAAGTATCAAAATCAGCAGCCATGCTGAACTTCTTAAACAACCAGCAAAACAGGAAAGATCATCCCAACGAAAATTTTGCCCGGGAAGTAATGGAGTTATTTACATTGGGACGTGGAAATTATACAGAGAATGATATTAAAGAAGCAGCAAGGGCATTTACCGGCTGGGGTTCTAATATCAAAGGAGAATTTCAGTTTCGAAAATTTCAGCATGACTTTGGAAGTAAAACCGTTTTAGGCAGAACCGGCAATTTTGATGGTGGCGAAGTATTGGATATTTTATTGGACCAAAAACAAACTGCCAAATACATCACCCAAAAGATCTATAAGTTTTTTGTAAATGAAAAAGTGGATGCAGAGAAGGTAAACTGGTTAGCCGACCGCTTTCATAAAAATGACTATGACATAGGTAAACTGATGGAGGACATCTTCACCAGTGGTTGGTTTTTTGAAGAAAAGAATATTGGTGCTCAAATAAAATCGCCGGTAGAGTTGATGGTGGGCATCCAACGAATGCTGCCGATGAAACTGGAAAATGAAGAAGCGCTGATGTTATTACAAAGGGTATTGGGTCAATTGTTATTCTACCCTCCCAACGTTGCAGGCTGGCCGGGCGGAAAAGCCTGGATCGACAGTTCCTCATTAATGATGCGGATGCGGATACCCAAACTGATCAATGATGTGGATGAAATGAACGTAAGCCCCAAAGACGATGATGACAACATGATGGGCATGAAGGATAATAATAAGCCATTGAAAAAACAAGGTGGCGCAGCTGCCTACACAGGGCCACGCCGCCAGCAGATCAATGCAGATGTGGACTGGAAACTATATGTAAAACATTATGAAAGCACACCGAGAGAAAACCTGGGTGATACCATTTCCAGTGTGTTATTGCAGGTAAAATCCGGGGTGAGTATGGATCTGATCAAACAGTACGCCGATCAAACCGGCAGGGAAAATTTCATTAAAACGGCGACTTTACAAATAATGAGCATACCGGAATACCAATTATGTTAACTACGAAGTAAGAAGTTTGAAGTACGAAATGGCGTACTTCTTAGTTCGTACTTCTAAATTATATCAAGATGTATATCAAACGAAAACAATTCATCCAGATCGGGTCATTGGCTACGGCTTCATTGATGTTGCCAAAATTCCTGAAAGCTTTTGAAGGAAGGGCATTGGTTCCATTGGGAAATAAAGTGGTGGTGATATTGCAATTAAGTGGTGGTAATGACGGACTCAATACAGTGATACCCATCCGGAATGACCTTTATTATAAAGCAAGACCAAGATTAGGCATTACAAAAGATAAAGCACTGGGTGTAACAGACGAAGTGGGCCTCCATCCGGCCTTAACAGGGTTTAAAGAATTGTACGATGATGGCAGCCTGGCTATTTTAAATAATGTGGGTTATCCTAACCCTGACCGCTCCCACTTCCGCAGTATGGATATCTGGCATACGGCCAGCCAGAGCAGTGAGTACTGGACAAATGGCTGGGTGGGCCGCTATTTAGATGCACAATGCAAAGGTTGTGACAAACCAACACAGGCTATCGAGATTGATGATGTATTAAGCCTTGCCTTGAAAGGTGAAGATATAAAAGGTATAGCTGTAAAGGACCCGAGACGGTTATATGGTACCGCCAACGAAAAATTCTTTCGGGATGTATTAAAGAACCATAAGGATGAAACAGGGGAGCAGCCGGTGGATTATTTATATAAAACAATGGCCGAAACATTGTCGAGTGCCGATTATATCTTTCAGCAAAGCAAGCTGCATCCCACAAATGCAGAATATCCCAAGACAGACCTGGGCAATAGTTTGAAGACAATTGCATCGCTGATATTTTCAGAGATCAATACAAAAGTATATTATGTTTCACTCGGCAGTTTTGATACACATATCAACCAGGATGCACAGCAACAACGGCTGTTCACAGAAATGAATGATGCAGTGAACGTTTTTGTAAAAGACCTGAAGGCTCAGCACCGCTTTGAAGATGTGATGCTGTTCACTTTCTCAGAGTTTGGCAGAAGAGTGGAACAAAATGCCAGTAATGGTACAGACCATGGTACAGCAAACAATATGTTCCTGGTAAGTGGCGGGTTGAAACAAAAAGGCGTTTTAAATCCTATGCCCGACCTCAGCGATCTGAATGAAGGCGATCTGAAGTACAATGTTGATTTTAAAAATGTGTATGCTACGGTATTGAACAAGTGGTTGAAAGCCGATGATAAGGCGATACTAACAAAGCAATATGAGCATATGAATTTTATATAAATTATGAAGATCCGTTTCCGGAAACAAAGAAGCACTCTGCGGAAAAGCAGGGTGCTTCTTATTTAACAGGTAGTCGAAATAATGTCGTTAAAATTGGTGTCAGGCTTTCTTTAATATGTTCACGACCAGCAATAAGGCCAAAGCACCCAGCACCGCTATCAATATGGTGCCGCCGATACCACCGCCAAGATGGATGCCCAGCTTAGGCATCAGCCATCCGCCGATCACCCCGCCAAGAATACCAATCACAATGTTTCCAAGCAGGCCAAAGCCTTGTCCTTTAAATACCAACCCGGCGATCCATCCGGCGATAGCCCCAATAGCCAGGATGATCAAAATTGTAGTTCCGTCCATCGTTTTTTGTTTTACTAAATAAAAATTATGCCAGATGGTTGCAGAACTAAAAATATTCAGATAAGCTCAGCAGAGAGCCTCTTGTTACTCTTTTTTTCTTGCTATCGCAATCTTGTATAAAATATAGCCCATCAAACCAAAGAAGGCAACACCAAGCCATTTGTATCCATCTCCGCCTAATGAACTGGTGAGGCCATGCTCCGCATTTACCTTTCCAAGGCCGCTGTTGATACTTGGGATGGATGACAGAATAGCAACCAGCACTCCTGCCAATGCGCCGCCCGCCACAAGGCCCGTTGCAAACAAGTTGCCTTTACCAAGGTCTTCCTCCTCAGCAGATATTTTAATATTTTTCTTTTTCTGCCTCCACTCTACAATACCCCGTATGGCACCGCCAATAAAAATGGGAAGGGTGGTGGATAAGGGCAGATAGATACCTATAGCAAAACTCAAAGCTTTAATACCGCAAAGTTCCATCACCACAGCGATGAATACGCCTACTAACACAAACTGCCAGTCAAGATTAAAAGAAAGAATACCTTTTATCAATGTGGCCATCAGTGTTCCTTGCGGAGCCGGATAAGTGTCTGTACCAATAGCATGCTCTATACCTTGCGCTGCCATGGCAGCAGTGGGTGTGTCGAGAATTTTAATGGTAGCACCAATTGCCAATGATGAAACGATGGCACCCACAAATAATGCGATCTGTTGATTCCTTGGTGTGGCACCAACAAGGTACCCGGTTTTAAGATCCTGTGAAGTAGCTCCGGCATTAGCTGCTGCAATACAGATCATACCACCTACCACCAATGCCATAGGCTCATATACATGACCGGTCCATTTAACGGCAATAAATATCAAACAGGTGCCCATTAATGTGGCGATCGTCATACCACTTATAGGACTGTTGGAAGAACCGATCAAACCAACTATTCTTGATGCTACTGTAACAAAGAAGGCCCCGAAAATGATAACGAGCAATCCCAATAATAATTTGCTGCCGATATTAGTTCCGGGGATCAATGTGTTGGGCATTAGTGCGATCACCAATAATAAAACAAGACTGCCGATACCGACCACTTTAATAGAAAGGTCTCTTTCTGTTCTTGGAACCACAGTTTCAGCAGCAGCTCCTCCTTTCTTTAAGGAGCCCATGCTTCCTTTGAAAGAAGAGATGATGGTAGGAATTGTTTTTATTAAAGTAATAAAACCGCCTGCGGCCACTGCTCCGGCACCGATCTGCCGGATATATGCCCGGTAAATGGCAGAGGTCCAATCTCCAAAATTGTGTGTTGCTGGATCCCATGACCCTGCATTGCCCGGGCCCGGTTTTGTAAGGTCTGCGATGTATCCCAGTTTATGTAATTGGCCAGCGATAACGTCAGCACTTATCAATGAAGACAGCAGCGGAATTAAAACAAACCAGCTCAATACACCTCCTGCCACTAATACTCCAGCGATCTTTGGCCCGATGATATAACCAACACCCATGTATTCAGGAGTGATCTCACCGCTTACTTTAGCAGAAGGAAAAATTTTGTTTGTTTGCCGGGTTGCAAAATCCGGTACCTCTTTTATTACATGAAATATTTTTTGCAGCATGGCGTAGGCAAAGGCAAAGCCCAATCCCATGAAAGCTGTTTTGGCAAAATCACCCCCCTTCTCACCAGCTTTTAATACAGAGGCGCAGGCTGTTCCTTCAGGATAAGGCAACGTACCATGTTCCTGAACGATCAATGAACGACGCAGCGGGATCATCATTAATGTTCCCAGTATGCCGCCAAAGATGGCAAGGACGAGTATCGTAAAGTAGTTGAAGAAATTACCGCTGTTGGGATCACTTAAAAACAGAAAACCGGGCAATGTAAATACAACACCTGCGGCAATACTCTCCCCGGCGGAGCCGGTTGTCTGAATGATATTGTTTTCAAGAATAGTGGTTTTCAAAAATCGTCTGCCTAAGGTGATGGCAATTACAGCAATGGGGATGGATGCTGATACGGTAAGACCGGCTTTCAGTGCCAGGTAAACGGTGGAGGCTCCGAAGATGATCCCAAAAATAGCGCCGGTGATAATTGACTTCACCGTAAGTTCCGCCATTTTGGATTCGGCTGGCACAAACGGTTTAAAGTTGGTTGGCTCAGACATAGCAATAGTTTTTGTTACATGGAAGATAAGGAAAGAAGCCGGAAGTCGGAGGTCTGCCGTCAGAAGGAACACTCAGGTATAAAAACGCTGTCGGGCTTCTGATCTCCGGCTTCGTTGCTCAGTTCACTCCTTTCTCTTTCATCACTTTATTCAGCCATCTCAACAAGATGAAAAGAAATATGGCTGCCGCACCTAACAAAATAAAGTTCAGCCAGAAATAACTGGCCTTATTATCATACTCGTCCCATTTACTGGCAAGGATACCACTTAGTTTATTACCGATAGAAGTAGAGAGGAACCAGCCGCCCATCATGAGTGAGGTGATGCGGACAGGGCTGAGTTTGGATACCAATGACAATCCCATCGGGCTTAAAAATAATTCACCAATGGTAATAACACCATAGCTGCCGATGAGCCACCACACACTTACTTTTTCAGCACCGTTGCCTCCCGATTTCACTGCTGCTATCATTACTAATACAGATAGCGCAGATATTAATAACCCAAATGCGATCTTGGTAGGAGTGGAAGGTTCTTTTCCTTTCCGCCGCAGCCATGTAAAGAAAGCTACGATGAGCGGTGTGAGCGCCACCACCCAAAAGGGATTGATGGACTGGCTGAGGCTTGGCAACCATGCTTTAACTGTTTCACCTTCTTTGGGCAATTTATCCGGAGGCACATTTTTAAAATAAGATGGATAGCCCCATTCTTTTACTTCTCTGCCCTCTTCTTTTATCTTTCTGAACTGGTTATCCGTTTTCACCACACTATCCAGCTTGTAAGTAGTATTAGCAGGTTTATCAGTTTGTTTTAAGGAATACAAGATACTGCCCATCGTTCCGCTTACCTGCCTGTCTGTATAGCGGCTGGCCCAGGTGTTCAATGCAGAACCATTTTGTTTAAAGATGGCCCAGAATAATATTACCACTGCAAAAATGGCCAGCATAGCTCCCATGGCGGGCCGCTCTGTTTTATTACTTCTTACTAATAAGACAGTATAAAAAATAAGCACCGGGACGCAGGCAAAAATAAAAGCGTCTGTAGAATTGGAATCGAAAATATAGCCTTCCGGCCCTTTTATGAACCAGCCAATAATTCCAAATATGATAGAAGGGACAATTACCAATGCCAATATCTTCCATAGCGGCATATCACCTGGTTGCAATGGCTTTCTTACATCAAACTCTTTGTAGTGTCTGGTGCCACTAATAAAGGTGGCCACCCCGATAAACATACCTACACCGGCAGCCGCAAAAGCAGCTCCCCAGCCGATCATAGTATATAAAGCTGCCCCAAAAAAGTTGCAGATAAAGGCGCCGATATTGATACCCATGTAGAAGATATTATAACCTTCATCCTTTTGTGCCATATGCGTGGGGGTGGAATACACATTCCCAAGCAGAGTGGAGATATTCGGCTTGAAAAAACCATTCCCAACTATTACCAGCGCCATAGAAACATACAACATCGTTTCATTATGAATGCCCATAGTGCAATAGCCAACACCCATCAGTAAGCCGCCGAGAATGATTGAGCGGCGATAACCCAAATACCTGTCGGCAATTAATCCGCCCAAAAAGGGAGTGAAGAACACCAGTGCGATAAAAGTACCATAGAGGCTGGCTGAATCTTTTTCATCCATATTGAATCCATCAACAGAATCTTTCAGGTACAGCGTAAAGATGCCGATCATCAGGTAATAGCCAAACCGTTCCCACATTTCTGAAAAGAATAAGAAGGGCAGTGCTTTAGGATGTTTCTTCCACATGGCAAATTATTTAAGTAAGTAAGATAATAAAACCTTCAATAGAGATAATGAAAAAGGTGGCTGTGTGAGCCACCTTTCATATAAATGGTTTAAAATATTATACGGCAGAACCTGTTTTATCCTTTACAATCTTATCTAATGATTTTACACGGGAGAATATCAATAATCCGCCCAGTAGTGCCGCAATGGCAATAATGCCGAAAAATATTTTTTTATCATGCATACTATCCCAGGAGCTGGCCATTACACCGGCTACCTTTCCTCCGAGAGAGGTGGAAATAAACCATCCACCCATCATCAGGGCTGTTAATCGTTGCGGAGCCAGTTTAGATACAAATGATAAACCGATAGGGCTTAAGCAGATCTCACTAACGGTGAACACGCCATAGGTAAGGAATAGCCACATGGAGCTGGTCTTATGTGTGTAGATACTTGGAACAGACATTACAGCGAACACCATCACCAATGCACTCAAACCTGCGATGATAAGTGCCCAGGCAAATTTGCTGGCGGTACTTACCGGTTTTCCCCGTCGTACCCTCCAGGCAAAGAATAGAATCAGCAGTGGTGTGAATGCCACGATAAAGAATGGGTTGATGGATTGAAACAATTCGGTATTGCCCACTTTGACCACACCACCGGGAGGCCATTTGTCCTTCGGCATGTTGGCGAAATAAGGATCAGGGCCCATTGCTTTTATAGAGTTGCCTGAATCGTCCCTTACTACCCGCATATAGCTATCCATACTATCAACTTGCTGGGGTTTGGTCTCCAGCGTCTGCAGGGTGTAGACTGCATCAGCGGGTGCTTCCATGAATTGTGGAATGGAGCGGTCTGTATGCGATTCTGCCCAAATAGTTAAACCAGTTGAATTTTGGTTATAAATTGTCCAGAATATGATAGATACTGCGAATACAAATAACAAGGCACCGATACCTTTTTTATCATCGGATTTCTCTTTTCTCCACAGATTAACATAGAAAAAGATTACCGGTACACAGGCGAGTATGAAAGCGTCAGAAGAATCGCTGCCGAAAATATTACCAGGAATTATCCAGCCCAGCGCTGCAGCTATGATCATGGGAAGGAATACAGATCCTAATATTTTTGATGTGGGCATGTCGCCTGGCTGCATAGGTCTTTTTATATCATGCTGTTTTACATGCTTTAAATTAATAGCCAATGCGATCAACCCAATTATCAAACCGATACCCGCTGCGGAAAATGCAGCTTGCCAGCCAATTTGGTTACGGAGAATAGCGGCTACGAAATTGCAGAAGAAGGCACCGATATTGATACCCATGTAAAAGATATTGTAGGCATTGTCTTTTAAGGGTCTCAGATCTTCCCTGTTATACATATTGCCCAGCAGGGTGGAAATATTCGGTTTAAAAAAACCATTTCCAATAATGATCAACCCCATACCTATATACGCGGTGTAATCCCCCGGTAAAGCAATAGTGAGATATCCAGCAGCCATTAAGGCGCCGCCGATAAAAATAGATTTAATATAGCCGAGGTAGCGATCAGCAAGCAAACCACCAATGAAAGGAGTTAAATATACCAGTGCAATAAACGTTCCCACTACATCCGTGCCCATCGCCCTTGGTAATCCTTTTCCTGAGCCGTCGGTGAGAAACAGCAGCAGGATTCCTACCATCAGGTAATACCCAAATCGCTCCCACATTTCTGTAAAGAATAATACATATAACCCTTTGGGGTGTTTGCCGGTTTTTGCTGGCTGATTCATACAGATTTTTTTTAATAGTAATCAGAATCCCTAAACATAACGCAACAAAATACAGAAATTTGGCCATCAAAAAATTTTTTCCGTTTATCTTTAACGGATGTACCGATTAGTTGCAACGCATTAAAATCCAACAACCAAACCAACTATGCGCATCTTACTATTAGGCTCCGGGGGCAGGGAACATGCCCTCGCATGGAAACTTTCGCAAAGCCCCCTTTGCGAAGCCCTTTTTATTGCTCCCGGCAATGCCGGCACCGCTGGCTGTAGCACCAACCTTTCTATCCAAACCACCGATTTTGAATCCATAAAAAAAGCTTGTATTAATAATAAGATAGACCTCGTTATTGTAGGTCCGGAAGAACCATTAGTGAAGGGAATAACTGATTTTCTGATCGCTGACCCTGCATTAAAAAACCTCGATGTCATTGGCCCCGATAAAACAGGCGCACAGCTCGAAGGCAGCAAGGCATTTGCCAAAGCCTTTATGATGCGGCACAATATACCCACTGCTGCCTACAAAGAGTTTACCCTGGAGAATTACCAGGAAGGGGTGGAATATCTTCAAAAGCATTCACTGCCTATTGTACTGAAAGCCGACGGATTAGCTGCAGGCAAAGGAGTGGTCATCTGCGAACATTACCTGGAAGCTATTGCCGAATTTGAACTGATGATACAAAGGTCCAAGTTTGGAGAGGCCAGCAAGAAAGTAGTGGTGGAACAATTTCTGAAAGGGATTGAGATCTCGGTCTTTGTATTAATGGATGGAAAGAATTATGTGATCTTACCTGAAGCAAAAGATTATAAACGAATTGGTGAAGGTGATACCGGTCCCAATACCGGGGGCATGGGCGCTATAAGCCCGGTACCATTTGCCAATGATGCCCTGATGAAAAAGATAGAAGAAAAAGTGATCAAACCTACCGTTAGCGGACTAATTAAAGAAGGACTGGAATACAGGGGCTTTATCTTCTTCGGCTTAATGATCGAAGAGGATGAGCCTTATATGATAGAATACAATTGCCGCATGGGTGACCCGGAAACGGAAGTGGTAATACCCCGGTTGAAAAATGACCTGGTGGAATTATTGAAAGCAGCATCTGCTCAGCAATTGGATCAGGTAAAGATTGAAACCGACCCCCGAACGGTTTGCACCGTAGTAGCTGTAAGCGGTGGATATCCCGGTGATTATAAAAAAGGGTATGAGATAAAAGGGCTGAACGATATTAATCCCGAAGATAGTATGCTCTTTCACATGGGCACTGCTGTAGAAAATGAAGAAATAGTTACAACCGGTGGCCGGGTGTTTTGCATTTCCTCTTATGGCCGCTCTGTTTTTGATGCCGTGGAAATTTCAAAAGAAGAATTAGAGAAGGTTTCTTTTACCGGCATGGAATACCGCAGCGATATCGGCTACGAGTTTGAATAACTATAACCGGGGAAGGCTACATTTGCATAAATACTTTGTATGGCCAGCGAGGTTCATTATCACGACTATCTGCAATTAGATAAGATTCTCAATGCACAAGCCCCGGAAAGCGATAAGCATCAGTTGCCGGCGCATGATGAAATGCTTTTTATCGTTATTCACCAAGCGTATGAATTATGGTTTAAACAATTGCACCATGAAGCCGATTCCATTGTGAACATAATGGGCAAGCCGGCCCTGAACGATAATTCTCCCGAACTACAAACCGTAGTACACCGCTTAACCCGTTGTGTAACTATTTTAAGGGTACTGGTTCACCAGATAGACATCATGGAAACCATGACTTCAATGGATTTTCTTGATTTCAGAGATATGCTGCGTCCTGCTTCCGGTTTTCAAAGCTGGCAGTTCAAAGAACTGGAAGCAAAACTTGGGTTGAAATTTGAACACCGGCACGGTAAAGAATACTACACCGCACAATTACGTCCACAGCAGGTGGATATTATTAAAAAGGCAGAAAGTAATCAATCATTGCTTCAATTACTTAACAGCTGGCTGGAAAGAATGCCTTTTCTGAAAGACGGTGCTGATGCTTCTTTCTGGAACCATTACAAAGAAAGTTATCAATCCAGCCTGGCAAATGCAGAAAAAAACAACATGACCGCCTTTGAAGAAATATTTGGCGACAACGGTACTACTGAAGCCCGTTCCCTCTCTCCTTCAGCCTGCCGTGCGGCCCTGTTCATCATGCTGTACCGTGGCTATCCCTTACTCCAGTTACCATTTCAATTGCTTAATTGTTTGCTGGAAATAGATGAGCAGTTGAGTTCCTGGCGCTACCGGCATATGAATATGGTGCATCGCATGATTGGCACAAGAATAGGTACAGGTGGCAGCACCGGCAAAGACTATCTGAAAGCGGCTGCTGATAAACATTATATCTTCAGAGAGATCGCACAGCTAAACAGCTTCCTTATTGAAAGAAGGAAATTGCCTCAGCTACCGGTAGAAATAGAAAAACAACTGGGGTTTTCGGCTATTTAAAAAAATCTCGCCTCGCCGTTAAATGTCCTGTATGAATTACTAAAGAAACGATCCACTACCGTATTAAAATCCTCCTTGTAAACAATTGGTGTACTGTGACCGGATGCAGGAAGTATCCATAAATAAGCCTTAGGAATATTTTTATAGATAAGAAAGGTATGTTCCTCTTTGATCACATCATGATCGCCACCGATAACCAATGCCGGGCAGGTTATTTTTTGAAGATCGGAAAGTGGAATGTGTGGTTGCTCTACCAGGAGCCGGAGTAATTTAAATGACGTATTCTCCTCCTCACCTCTGTCTTTTTTGTTTTTCAGCATATTGTAGGCGGGAGTTACCATGTTCCAGATTGCCTGCGGTACGGCGGTTGTATCCGGTACCAGGTTGGCTCCTGTAATGGCCATTTTCTTTACCTTCCCCGGATGCCGGATCGCCAGCAGCAGAGCCTCTATACCTCCATCACTCCAGCCAATCACATTAACTGAATCGATTTTCATTTCATCAAGCAATGCTGCATAATCATCGGCCATCATTTCGTAGGAAAGACTGTCTCCGCTGTCTTTGGATTTTCCGTGAGAGCGGCTATCTGCAATTATTACTTTATACTTTTTGCTGAAATAAGGTATCTGATAAATAAAATTATTAATGGACCCACCATTGCCATGTATGATCAGAAGCGGTTGCCCTTCTCCATACACCTCAGCATACATTTTTATACCGCGGATAGTATAGAATTTGCCTGCTTTCTTATTGTTTCCGTAAGGGAAACTAATAGAATCAGCCAGGTCTTTTTGAAGCTGCTCGGCTATTTTTTTTACATCCTGGCTAAAGCCAAGTAATAGAACAAACTGAGTTGTGGCAAGCAGTATGATTTTTTTCATTTGTGGCTGGTTTGCCAACAAGATAAGAAAAAGGCAAAGGCTGCCGTTTTTTTAAACCCAAAACATTCTTCTGTTAAAAGGTATAACGGATGCCTAATCCGCCCCAGCTGCCCACAAAGCCCCGGTTATCGCCAAACTCGAATGAAGGCTGCCAATCCAGCGACAAATTAATGGGAGCATTGCTGAATTTATAATCCAGTCCCAGCACTCCATCAACACCAATAAAAGAACCATTACCGTTCTTCGTATTGTACAATCCAATATGTGCCCCGGGGCCAATGTACCATTGCAGACCTGTGGCACCGGTAACAGGGCCGTGTATTTCGTACAAGCCGGTTATCCTTGTTCCCTGGCTCCAGAAATAACCGATCAGTTCCAACGCATTATTACCATTTACAAATTGCTTAAAGGAAATGCCTCCGCCATCCCAAACCTTTACACCTAAGGCGGTGCGATATCCCGAACTACCGGAAGTTTTATTTTGTGCTTGTGAAAAAGTGACAATTGACAGTACCATTGCGGTGATAAATAATTTTCTCATACCTGGGTTATTTGAGGGTTTTGTTTGTATCAACCGGTTGCTATTACTATGCCAAAACAGTTGTTTCCCTCAAAAAAAAGAAACCAGTAATTATTTATCCCTGATTTTCAGTAACAAATAAACAGAAACGATAATGGCAATGGATGCCGTAAACCCAAATGTACTTACACTTCCAAATTGGGTCCATAAAACACCTGCAATGATGCTGGCAAATAACGTGCAGACACTTTCGCAGCTCGTGTAAAAACCTATTGCAGTAGCCGTATTTGTACTCTCCGCCAAATTGGTGATCCATGCCTTAATGACGCCTTCTGTAGCAGCCGCATACAATCCATACACAGAGAAAAGAAGAAAGATGACAGGGATGGAAGGGCTGAATGCAAACCCGCCATACACAATGGCAAATAATGAGAATCCGAGTATGATGACTCTTTTAAATCCGAGCCGGTCTGCCAATGCTCCCATCGGGTAAGAGGCCGCTGCATAAATAAGATTATAAAAAACATAAGCGCCAATAGTAATGGTATCCGAACGAAAGGTGGCACCGAATATCGTTACTGTATTGTCGCCAATGGTTTCTTTTGTAATGAGCAGCAAAAAAACATCCGAGCTGTTGAATAAAGCAAACAGCAATAAACCCGGCACTACTTTTCTGAAGCCGGGTGTGGCAATCCTCCAATAGCGGAAAAAAGAAAAGAAGTTTCCTTTTCCTAATGTGGATACCGGTTGCTTTTGTTCTTTCAGTAAAAATATCAACAGGATGGAAAGGATACCGGGCAGAAAGGCAATATAGAAAAGTGTTTTATACTGGCCGGGATAGAAAAATAAGAACACTAATGCAATTACCGGACCTATAGCAGCCCCTACCGTATCCATGCTCCGGTGAAAACCAAACACTCTTGCTTTTGTTTCTTTGGTAGCCTCCTGGGA
>JBEBIF010000022.1:0-20765 GCA_040080515.1 Chitinophagaceae bacterium
ATGATATTTATATGCTGGAATCCAAAGGGGATTATGTGAAGATCCATATGGCCGATAAATATCATGTAGTACATGCCACCCTAAAACTTTTTGAAGACCGCCTGCCCGCCAGCAAATTTATGCGGGTGCACCGCAGCTTTATCATTGCCATGGATAAGATCGACTATATAGAAGAAAATATCTTATACCTGAATAATGCTCCCGTACCGCTTTCCGAATCTTACAGGGGTGCCTTTCTTAAAAAACTGAACCTGTTATAATTGAATCATGAAGAGGCCCGGCAATTTCTTTTTGTGGATCGTATTGCTGGCTGCCGGCCTTTTGATCAGTATTACTATTGCACAGCTGGTTACCCAGAGATCTCTCTCCCGGGTACGGGAAGGTAACAGCCAGGCCACCACTACATTCACTATCAACAACCGGTTGCAGGAAATGGTAAACCTGGCATTTGAACTGGAAGCAAAAATGCTGAGCGGAAAACCAGCTGACCTGGCTGCACATAACCGGGGCATCAAAGACTCGCTGACCCGGCTGCAGTATAATGTCGGTGTCTTAAAAAAACTATGGTCCGATACATTGCAGGCAGGAACATTAAATAAACTTACAGATTTTGTTAATAACCAGGTAGCCCTTTCTTTTACTATTCTTACTGCTTCAGAAAATAAAAATACTCCCTTGCAACGAACGCTGATAGATTCATTGCAGCGCAAACACTGGGGCGATAGCATTTATTCTACAGCCATCTCTTTTCAAAAAGGGCTGGAGCTGGACCTGAAAGGAACCCTTACTCAAAATGATAAGGCCGCCTCTCAACTATCCATACTAAACCGGCTGCTGGCTGGTGTGGCATTGCTGGCGATAGTAGTGCTGGCCACCATCATTATCCGAAGGCAGCTGAAACAACTTTCTTTGATAAAAGATCTGGAGGAAGCACGAAAAACAGCACTGCAATCGGTAGAAACCAAAGACCAGTTCCTGGCAAACATGAGCCATGAGATCCGTACACCGCTGAATGCTATAAAAGGTTTCGGAAGGATATTGCTACAAACTCCGCTCAATAATGATCAGCAGAAATATGCGTCCATCATTTCCACTGCCAGTGAGAACCTGTTGACCATTGTAAACGATATTCTTGATTTCTCAAAAATAGAAACCGGCAACCTGGTATTGAAGAAAAAGGCCTTTCAGCTGGGCCAGGTGGTAAATGAAGTGGAATTGATGTTTACACCGTTGGCACAGGAGAAAGAGCTAAACTTATCATTTTCAACAGACCCTGCTCTTCCACCCTTTGTAAAAGGTGATCCTGAGCGGCTGCGCCAGATATTGGTGAACCTTCTCAGCAATGCTATAAAGTTTACCAATAGCGGTACCGTATCAATGGAAGTAAAATTGACAGATGTAAAAGAAAATAAAGTAAAGACAAGATTTCTTGTAGTGGATACCGGCGTGGGTATTCCCTATGAAAAGATCGATGTGATCTTTGAACGGTTTGAACAACTGGATCATTCCTTTAGCAGGCAGCAGGGAGGCACCGGGCTGGGACTTGCCATTACAAAAAGACTGGTAGAAGCAATGGGGGGAAAGATCGGTGTAAAAAGCAAAGTAAATAAAGGATCCATCTTTACCATCGACCTTGAATTTGAAAAGA
Source organism: Chitinophagaceae bacterium (assembly GCA_040080515.1). GTDB lineage: Bacteria > Bacteroidota > Bacteroidia > Chitinophagales > Chitinophagaceae > JJ008. Next base: position 1,649 of record JBEBIF010000022.1, read on the forward strand.
TAAGCAGCGCTGTAGCAGAGCAGGAAATCCTGTTGCCGGTGGAGGATATGGATACTATTTCCCTCAGTTCACTGAAGATACTGGTGGCAGAAGATAATAAGATGAACCAGCTGCTGGTAAGAAGCATATTAGACAAGTACGACATCATTACAGAAATGGTTGAAAATGGTGAGGAGGCACTTACTGCAATAAGGAATAACAAATACGACCTGGTACTGATGGATGTGCAGATGCCAAAAACAGATGGTATAACGGCCACCAGGATATTCCGGAAAGAAGCCGGCACTGCACTGCCCATAATTGCGATGACAGCCCATGTACTTCCCGGAGAAAGAGAGAAATGTATTGAAGCAGGCATGAATGATTACCTCTCCAAACCATTGGATGAGGAAGAGGTGATCGGTATGCTGAAAAGATATTTTTCATTAGCACCTGCCACCAGCACAGCCTCCTTACCGGCCGACGGCAACAGCTGGCTTAATATGAGCTACCTGAATAATATTTGTGGAAATGACCCCAGGAGGATCCGGGTGATATTGACTGAATTACATAAACAGTTACCACTTGAAATAACCGCACTCAACAAAGCAGTTGATACCCGTGTGCTGCATGAAATAAAACGTGTTTGCCACCACCTGAAGTCAACCCTTTCTCCCCTGGCACCGTCCTCATTGCCAGTTATCACTCTAACAGAACTAAATAATTTATTAAATAGCAATGACCCTGAAAATCTGTTTGGACACAAATCAAAACAACTAGCAGAGCAGCTTACAGAAACTACAAAGGTGCTTGACACGATTCTCCAGGGTTCCGGCGCTGATATTTAGTGCTTTTTCTATCTTTGTCATATTAAATATTTTTTTACCCTATTTTGAATACAGTAATAAACGATACTCGCAGCGATAAGGGCATTCAAAAAGACCCTGTCTCTTTAGCGAAAAATGCCCTTAAGATCATCTGGTTCACAGGCATTATTTGCGTTGCCATAATTTTCATTTCCCTTTTTACCTCTTCTGCAGTTGTACCTGGTAATAAGTTCCTGATCAATAAAACAGAAAACAATGATGTACGATCAATAGACGAACTGCTGCTGACCTCTGAAGAAGCATTGCTCTCAGATAAAAAATCATTTGTGAATGGTGCACTGCGGTTTCAGTGGCGCAACCAGGAGCCAGACCTGAACCAGGAAAATAACAGGGCGATCTTATATAATAATATACTGAAGAAGAAATTACAAAAAATAAGAAAGGAAGAAGAGGCCGATTTTTCAGTAGGACCAGTACCAAAATAATATACCAGATATGAAAACTTTAACCAGCCTATTGCTGATCGCTTTATGCGCTGTAGGCACATCTTGTGTGGGATCCCGGAAAATGTCGGGTGCCCGGGAGAGACTGAATACCATAAAAGAAACCCAGGCATTAGAAGCCAGCCAGGTAAAACAGATCTCTTCAACTACCCAAAAAAAATTAAAGGACAACAAAATTGACAGTATTATAAACAGCCGGTTTGACTTCCGGGTGGGAAGGATCCATATTGAAATAGACTCTGTTTCAGGAGAGATCGCTTTTTTGGATAGCCTGATGGCCAATAAAAAAGACTTCCGAAAGACGTATAAAAATATCATCATCCCAAAACTGGCAACACTGGATTCTTTTAGAAATGAAAGTCTGAAAAGAAAACAGGTGTACCTGATGCTGGAAGACGGGATCAATACAGCCAACTATACCCTGTTTGATCTGGCGGCTTTTTTTGGACCGGGAAAATATGCCATACCCGAAGGCCAGGAAGAAATAGCTACCAACTCCTTTGCACCCCTGGTAGATTCTGTGATCAAATTCTCTGAGAAATACAAAAATTTTAATCAAACCGCCACATTGGTAATTCTTGGCTTTGCCGATGGAACAGGATTCGATCCTCAAAGTGCCCTGTATGCAGAGCTGGCCGGACTTATAGGAAAGGTCCCGGTATCGAAACAGGAGCTGAACAAAAAATTGTCAGAGTTAAGAGCCTTGACATTAATAAAACAACTGCAAAAACAGTTTTTGAGCAAAACAGGAACTGGTAAAACAGCTGCCCCTGTAAATGTGGAGTACCTGGCAATCGGTAAAGGCGAGGAGCTTCCTTTTAGCTCTATCTCAAACTACAAGGATGAAGATGAACGGCGCCGGATTGTACTTTGCTATTGGGCCATTTTACCCAAATAACTAAGAAAAACAACGTCTTATCCAAAAAAACACCTGCTTTATCGAAAATCTCTAACCGGGGCACTGTTCACTATTACTTTTACCCCAACCTTTTAAGGTAAAGTGGAGGAATTTGTATTCAGGATGACCTGGTTGAGCTCAGTTCATCTTACAGTTCAAGAATACCGTTTTTTTCTCATCTAAATAAAGCAGTTAGTCAAGGTCTAAACGTCTTCCACTTTTTTAAAGAATTGAATATCCGCTGCTGGTGAGTTTCGGCCATTGGCATCGGAAATTGAATATCAGTTAAGGAATCTGCAGCGCAGGAAAAGTAACCATCAATTGTGTCCATCGTTTTTAACGCATGATTTTGTGTTAAATAAAAATTGAGTATGACCATCATCAGTATTCTGGGAGACGGCTCCGTCTATCCTCCCATAAATAATCAAGACCTGGTTATAAGGTTATTGCAAGGCCGTATTTATATAGGCCAGTTCAACAAACATCTTTTTATTTCTTCCTCAGAGAACTATCTGAACGAACCTGAAAATGCAACCGATCTGAAAGCAGATGTGCTGGCATATATCAATTCTCAAATGCCCGGACTATTAGAAAGGAGGCATCCCGTTCATATTATTTGTCCTCAAAAAATAGCAGCAAAGGCTAAATGGTATGCTCAACCTTCTGTAGTTTGACCGTATTGCTGGCTATCGTACCCTTTTATATTTCCAAACACAGGCGCATCACTACCTTGATGAATATAAATGGTCCTGTTTGACAGAAGCCGCTAATTTTGCACCCACCAGCACATTATCATGCCCGGCAATAAAACTTCCATTATCATCCTCATCGTTTTATTCCTGTTTATTATACAAGCATTTATTGTTTGTAATTTCAAATCAGGTAAAAAAGAAACTGTTACTGAAGAACAAGTAACACTGGGGCGATACCTTTTTTTTGACAGGCGATTGTCCATCAATAATACCCGCAGTTGCGGCACCTGTCACAACCCTGAGTTTGCATTTACAGATGGATATAAACGATCATTAGGCGCCTATGCCGACCTGCATCAAAGAAATACACAACCGGTTTTCAATCTCTTATACCTTAAATACCTGACCAGTGCCGATTCCACCATTCACTTTGCAGACCAGCAAATGAATAACCCCCTGTTTAATCAGCACCCGGTAGAAATGGGTGTGGCAGGAAATGAAGAAACCATCCTGCAAAAGATACGGGCAGATGCCAGGTACCCGGCACTTTTTGCAACCGCTTTTCCCGGTCAGCAAAATGCTATTACTTTTCAAAACATCATTACAGCGATCAGTACATTTATGTACACTATTAAATCAGACCAGTCGCCATATGACGCATACAGGAATGGAGACACCAATGCTCTTTCTTCTGAAGCAAAAAAGGGAATGCAGCTGTTCTTTTCTCCGGCATTGAAATGTAGAACCTGTCATGGAGGATTTAATTTTTCTTCCCCCTCACTTACTAACGGCAAAGGAGATACCTTGTTCTACTTCAATACCGGGTTATACAATCTCAATGACAGTAATAATTATCCCGGCTATGACCAGGGTTTGTTTGAGCACACCAGGCAACCCGGAGACATAGGAGCATTCCGGGTTCCTACATTAAGGAACCTGGCATTTACAGGTCCGTATTTTCATGATGGCAGCGCTGCCACACTGGAGGAAGTGATCTCCGTTTATGAGAATGGCGGACGTACCATCACCCGGGGTTTATATAAAGGTGATGGAAGAAAGAATATATATAAACACCCTTTGATTAGCGGTTTCAGTTTAAATTCGCAACAACGGAAAGACCTGGTCAGTTTCCTGCTCCACCTTTCTGATTCATCAGTTATAATTAACCCGGCTTATGTCAACCCATTCAATGAGGATGAAACAAGACAATAAACTGCCTCCGGTTCTCTTCCTTTTCACAGCCCTGGTGCTTATCAGTTCCTGTACTAATGAAAAAAAATCGGGTAATGACAGCAAAACAAGTAAAAATGATGATGCGATCAACTCTGTATTAATGGCTACTGACAGCCTGGCAACGTTTCCGTTTGTACAAGACCGGGTAAATGAAATAAAAATGGCTTTGCAGCAACCGAGGCCCGTGTTGTTATGCAAAGACAGTCTGAATGCCAATCAATCACTCGCCCAATTGATCGCTTTAAATGATTCTGTGTTTACACAATTTTTGACAGATCCTTTTTCAAAACTACCCTACCGCAATGAGGTCTTTGGTGTGTATCCCGCCCGGCAAAGCGACATGGCCACAGTAAAAACAGCTTACACTCTTGCATCCTGCTACCGGGTGGAGCTGTATAATTATGCGCTGAACAATACTTCCATTGCCCTGGTGGATGTGCAGCAGCAAAAAGTAGTGCATAGTTATTACCTCAGTAATTCGCAACCGGATATTTCTGCCTACCTGAAAAATCTTGCAGTAAAGATCGCCGTTGAGTCACCAGAAGTGCAACAAGCCCTTGGAATAAAACCAGCAGAAAAAGATGCGTTGATGGCCAGTACGAAAACTTCGCTAAACAGGAGCCGCTGCGAAAGAAGCCGGCACCTGTGTGTGGCTCCCACTTTTATTAAAGATGATAAAGCATTATGGGCCATTGTAGATCTTACCGATCATCGCCTGGTCGGTATTCGCTGGACCAATGTGGGCAATAGCGGCCCTGCAGCACCCATAATCACAGAAAGAAGATTGCAGGATGATAAAATAACATCCTGCTATTGCGAGGTAGAACAAAAACTGAACAGGAACGGATGGAACATGAACTACATGCTTACCAGCAGTGACGGATTAAGGATCACTGAAGTAACATTTAATAATAAACCGGTTTTGAAAAGCGCTAAACTGGTGGACTGGCATGTAAGCTATAGCGGTACGGATGGTTTTGGCTATAGTGATGCAGTGGGGTGTCCTTATTTTAGCCAGGCGGCTGTGGTGGCCTGGGAGATACCAAAGATCGCTGAGTTGAAAGATGAAACCAATACGACCGTTGGCTTTGTACTGGAACAAACCTACCGAAGTGAAGGATGGCCTACCCCCTGTAATTATAATTACCGGCAGCGGTACGAATTTTATAATGATGGAAAATTTCGGGTAGCCTGTGCCAGTATTGGCCGGGGTTGTGGCAATATGGGTACCTACCGGCCGGTGTTCCGAATTGCCTTTGCCGGGGAAGGAAATAGTTTTTATCAATGGGACAATAGTACCTGGCAGCAATGGCAAAAAGAGAAATGGAATGAACAAACCAGCTTGTCTTCATTTACCACTGAAGGGTTCTTGTATAAGATTTCATCCGGACCAACGGGTTATTATATGGAACCGGGGCGGGGCCAATTCAAAGATGGTGGCCGTGGTGACTTTTCCTTTGTGTATGTAACTAAAAATATTCCCGGCCGGGAAGAGGGCGAAAATGACCTGCCCACCATTGGCCCCTGCTGCAACAATGATTATCACCAGGGACCGGAAAAGTTTATTGAACCACAACCGGATGATATCACCAATGCTCCGCTGGTGGTTTGGTATGTAGCACAACTGAAGAATGACGATCGCAAAGGAAATGAATATTGCTGGGCGGAGAACGTGCTGGAAAACGGTGTATGGAAAACAAAAGTGTATCCCTGTTTTGCCGGGCCATTATTTGTGCCCGTAAAGTAATAATGAAGATGGCTTAAAAAACAAGCTCATGAAAAATTGTTTCACCTGTTCCCTGTTTTATTTTACCTCTTGTTTAGTATTGCTTGTTTCATGCAAAGAAGACACTGTGGAATTTTCGCCAAATAATTGCAAGGCAAATCCTCCCTTTTTACAGGGAATGGGATTCAACCCACGAAATTCTTTTTTCAGCACATCAGAGATAAGGACAATGGGATTGGTATTACTTGAAAGTGAGCAGGCCGGAAACCCCAGGGCAAGGATCACTAATTCAACACAACATCCTTCCTGGAGAAAAGCCGGTTGGCTGGCCCCCATATTGCTGGATGAAGCTGGCAATATCTACACGGCGCCGGCCCCATTTATCAATATACTGGACAACCCAATCAGCAATAACAATACGATCTACAAAGTGGATTCGAAAACCGGGTTGATGGATGAATTCCTGCGGCTGCCATTTGCAGATTCCATTAATCCCGACAACCCTTTTGGAATTATTGGGCTGATCTACCTTTGTGAAACAGGTACATTGTATGTTTCAACAGTGGCCGGTTCCCGCCGGCATGAAGAGAATGGTCATATTTATGCTATTGATGTAAAATCAAAAAAGATCGTTGATGAGATATTGCATACCGATGCGATGGGCATGGGCATCTCTTATATCACAGGTCAGCGAAAATTATTCTTTGGCACCGGAAGAAGCTCCATCATTTATTCGGTGACCTTATCAGGGAGTGGAAAGTTTTCCGGTTCCCCAAAAGAAGAATTGACCCTGCAGGATATGGGCCCGCGGGGTGATGATAAGGTACGGCGCATTACCACCGACCAGTATGGCAACCTTCTGATTCATGGTTTTGAATTCAACTTTAACCTTATTGCCCCCAGGGAAAAACAGGAAACGATCTATAAATTTTCCTGGAATGCCGATGAAAAGAAATGGGTCACCAATAACTAATTCCCCATCACTTTCCTTTCCACCAATCCAATAAGGCTCTCTTCAAAGAACGTTTTATTACTTTTAAAATAAAGGTTGGAATCGTATTTTTCCGATAAAAAATTAAGTGCTTATACTTAGGTTGTTTTTTTAGAATACACTTAGTTTTGTTTTCCAATATCCATTTTAAACCCCGAACTAAAAAACCACCTTTTCATCCATCTACCAGGCTGCCTTATTGTATAAATGCATTACCCACAAATGCAGCCTTAAATCCATTTGAAATGAAACCATCATCCAAATCTTTATTGCTGCTTATTATAGGGATAAGCTGCAATTGCCTGTTGAAAGCCCAGATATCCGGTACTGCTTTCAAAGATTTTAACTTTAACGGCACGCAGCAAGCCTCAGGCTTTCCAACTGAGCCCGGTGCATTTGGTGTTACAGTTAAAGCATTCAACAGCCTTAACGTACAGGTAGGACCTACAAAAACAACTGCCGCCAATGGTACGTACAGTTTTACAGCCGGTGAAATACCTGCCACCACAGCAGTTCGTATTGAGTTTACTGCCCCAAGTGGTACTTTCAATGCAAAGAGTGGCGCCGCAAATGCAACAGACGTACAATTTGTAACAGCACCTTCTGCAACTGTTAACTATGCAATAACCAGCCAGGACTGGTATTCTAACACGGCAAATCCTTATGTAGCCACCAATGGTTATACCAATGGAAATGCCAATACTAGTGGTGCCGGTTCTCCTGGTGCCAATAATAACTTGTATATTTTCCCTTACACCATGCGTGACGCTGGTAATACAACAGCAGATGATGGTGGCCCCACCCGCAGAAGGCCCAATAGTGAACTGGGTTCTGTTTATGGTCTTACTTTTCAAAAGACAACCCGGACACTACTTATGGCCGCTTATTTAAAAAGGCATATTGGTTTTGGGCCCAATGGTATTGGTGCGATCTATAAATCCACTGTTGATGCAACGGGTGTTCCGGCAGCAGCCAGCTTGCTGGTAAATGTGAGTGCAATTGGCATTAATGTAGGAACCGATCCCAGAACAGTAGCGTTGCCTTCTTTATCCGCCACAAGAAATGCAGATGTTGGTGTTTTTTCAGAAGTAGGTAAAAGAGGTATCGGGGGTATTGATGTAAGTGAAGACGGAAAAGACCTTTACCTGGTAAATATGTTTGAAAAGAAATTACATCGTATCAATATTGGCAGCCCTTTAAAAGGCTCATTTACCGCAGCCGATGTTACGGGTAGCTGGTTGATCACTGATCCCAGTACGGCCGGCCTGGTATGGCATCCGATGGCCTGCAAAACGGCCAATGGAAAAGTGTATATAGGTGGTGTGGTGGTAAAAGAAACTTCGACCACACACAATCTGGCTACAGATACTGTAGGCGCAAGAGGTATTGTATATGAATTTGACCCTGTTACGGCTACGTTTACAGAAGTGTTACGTTATCCGCTTAACTATCGCCGGGGTTTTGCTAATAATGATTTTCGTTACTCAACAAAATGTAACTGGTGGTGCGGATGGCAGAATAATGGAAACGGTGGCGCCGGAGATCCGTTGCAGGCAGACTATAATGCAGCAAATGGAGCCTTCACGGGAGGTATCTATTACCCGCAGCCAATGATGAGCAGTATTGAATTTGATGTGGATGGGTCAATGATACTGGGAATAAGAGACCGGTTTGGCGATCAGATGGGCTATCAGAATTTATCCAACGATGGGTTGCCAACAGGTACTGGTTTTGGTGGAGCGAATAATTTTTACAGGGGATTGACCTCCGGTGAAGTTTTAAGGGCGGGTAAAAATTTATCCGGTGCTTCATTTACATTAGAAAGCCGTGGTCAGTCAACAAGCCTGGGAGTAACAACAGGTACACTTGATGCAGCATCACCCGGTAATCCGGCAGTTTCCGGAAACTGGAGTCCCGCAACATCAGGCACACCCTGGGGTGGCTTTTATGGACCGGGATGGGGCGGTACTGCCGGAACGATACCCGGAGGCGGACCAAACCCTGGTACACAAGGCGGCTATTTTTATTTCAATCATAATTTTACCACTACAGGTACGGGAACAAATGGTGTGGGTGCAGCTGTTACCCTAAATGGTACTGCCGGCACAGCGATCAATGCACACTATATAAAATCGAATGGTGGCCTGGGCTTATTAGCGGGATCAAATGAAGTGGTTCATACTATTATGGACCCGGTGACTACTTCCTTTGCAAACGGGGCAAGCAGGCTGATCAACTCCGGAGCAAACACCGGTACAATGGCGCAGCGATTACAAATAGTTGCTACTACCACAGGCACACCAGGTGATCCTACCAACTCAGGTAAATCAAATGGATTGGGTGATATTGAAATTCTTACTGACTATCAGCCTATAGAAATCGGCAACCGGATCTGGACAGATGCCAACGGAAATGGTGTTCAGGATGCAGGAGCTGCAGAAGCTGGCATCAATGGAGTGGCGATAGAATTAGTTAGTCCCGGACCCAATGGAACTTTTGGCGATGGTGATGATGTGATAGTTGCAACTGCTACAACAGCTACCGTTAATGGCCAGGCTGGGTCTTACTTCTTTAGTACATTAACTACGGCAGATGCCCGCAAACCAGCTTCCTTTACAGGGGTTGGGGCAAATGATATATTACCCGGGTTTGACTACCAGGTGCGAATAGCAAATGCCTCCGGTGGTTCACAACAAGCTGTGCTGGCAGGACTGCAATCCACAGTATTGAATGCAGTAGCCAACAGCATAGATAATATTGATAACGATGGATCGGCAAGTGGCACCAGCGTTGTCGCACTCTTTAATTCAAATAATACCAGTCATAGTTTTGATTTTGGGTTTAAGCCGCTTGCAAGTCTTGGAGACAAAGTATGGCGGGATGATGATAAAGATGGCATACAGGATACCGGTGAACCCGGGGTGGCCGGAATAACGGCAACTCTTTATAACAATACAGGTACCGTGGTAGGAACAACAGTGACCGATGCTTATGGTATTTATCTCTTTGATAACCTGGCAGCAGGCACCTACCAGGTCAGCTTTACCGAACCTGCCAACTATTCATTTACCATACAAACTAATGATGTTGATAATACAACAGTAACTGGTGGTTCCACAGCTGTCAATGGGAGTGATGTAAACGCAACCACGGGCCGTACGGCTAATATAGTATTGGTAGCCGGCGAGAATGAACGGAATATAGATGCCGGATTGATCTTTACACAACCTGCCACCGCCAGTGTGGGAGACAGGGTGTGGCTGGATACTGATAGTGATGGTGTGCAGGATGCCAATGAAGTGGGTGTATCCGGGGTAACCGTTACCTTATATAACAATCTTGGCGTTGCAATAGCAACAACAGTAACCGATGCCAATGGTAATTATTTATTCTCCGGTTTGGCTGCAGGCACTTACAGTGTCGGCTTCACTCTTCCCGTTGGTATGAATTTTACCGGTAAAGACGTGGGCGGTAATGATAATACAGACAGTGATGTGAATACATCCGGCGTTAGCTTTGGAAAAACAGACAACTTTGCACTGGCCACTGGAGAAAATAAAACGAATGTGGATGCTGGTCTTGTAACGGCTCCTCCTGCCACAGCCAGCCTGGGCGATAAAGTATGGCTCGATCTGACCGGCGGAACTGCTAATGTGCAGGATGCCGGTGAACCAGGGGTAGCCGGAGTAACAGTGAATTTATACCGGGATGCAAACGGCGACGGAGTAATAAATGGTGCTGAAGCAATCACTCCTTATGCAACTACTGTAACTGATGCCTTTGGCAATTACATCTTTAATAACCTTCCGGCTGCTGCTGGCTCCACACTTTATAAGGTTGGATTTGTAGCTCCCGGCGGATACACATTGGTTACCGCCAATGTTGGTACGGATGAAACAAAAGACAGCGATGCAAACACCGGCACAGGACTTACCGGAAATTATTTCTTGTTCCCGGGTCAGCGCAACCTGACAGTAGATGCAGGATTAACACAAAATACCCCGGCCGGAACTGCAAGGCTGGGCGACAAAGTATGGTTTGATGCAGATGGAGACGGCGTACAGGATGCTGGTGAAAACGGAATAGCAGGAATAACTGTTACGTTATATAATAATGTTGGCGTTGCAATAGCAACAACAGCCACCGATGCCAACGGAAATTACCAGTTTGCCAACCTGGCAGCAGGTGATTACAGTGTTGGTTTTAGCAACCTGCCTGCAGGTTACAGTTTTACACCAATATGGGTAAGTAATGATGCCAATGCCACAAACAGCGATGCGAATCCTGCAACTGGAAGAACAGGCACTGTAACATTAAGCGCAGCAGAAAGCGAGCAGGATGTGGATGCAGGACTGATCGCCGGTGTACAAAGCGGACTGGGAAGTCTTGGAAATAAAGTGTGGTATGATCTGGATGCAGATGGCTTACAGGATGCTGGTGAATTGGGTGTACCGGGTGTATTAATAACACTACTCGATGCAGGAGCTGATGGCATTGTTGGCAATGGAGATGATGGCGCCAGCAGAACAACCACTACCAATGTATTAGGAGAATATATTTTCACCGGTTTACCTGCAGGTAATTACGTTGTTCAATTTGGTACAGCAGTACAGCAGTTACCAGCCGGCTATACTGTACCCACAGCCAACCAGGGAGCAAATGATGCGGTGGATAGTGATGGATTGCCGGTAGCGACCAATGGCGCACCAGCAGGCAGCAGTCGTACTACAGTATATAATCTTACCACAGGAGAAGATAACTTAACTGTGGACCTGGGACTTACGCCTGCCGCAGGAACTAATACATTAGGCAACTATGTATGGTTTGATAATGGCGCAGGTGGCGGCACAGCTAATGATGGTATTCAAAATGGAACAGAGCAAGGAGTAGCAGGTGCCACTGTAAAACTTTTCCGTGATGCCAATAACGATGGTGTGCTTACCGGTGGGGAATTAACAGCTGTAGCAATTACTACTACTGATGTAAACGGTGGTTATTTATTTACCGGTTTAGCCGATGGCAGCTACCAGTTAGAATTCAGTAACCTGCCCGCTGGCTTTAGTTTTACAGCAGCAGATGTAACTGCCGAAAATCTGGGTACAGATAGTGATCCAAACCAAATAAGCGGAAGAACAGCATTTATAAATCTTGATCAGCCAGGTGCTAATCCTGTTGGTGTGGTAAATTTAAATGCAGATGGTGGCATCACCAGTACAAGGGCTGCATTGGGCAATTATGTATGGCTGGATACAGATGGTAATGGTACACAGATCTTTGATGGTACAGAACCAGGCATTGCAGGTGTAACGGTAACGCTGTACCGTCCCGGATTTGGTTTGGATGGTATCGCAGGCAATGGTGATGATGCCTTACCAGTAGCTTCAATGATCACTGATCAAAACGGGCAATACTTATTCAGCAACCTGGAGCCCGGTACTTACGAAGTTGAATTCAATACCATCCCGGGAGGGTTGTCATTTACCCAACGAAATACCCCTGGCGATAATGGAAACAATACCAATAGTGATGCAGTACCTGTAACAGGCAATTCATCTGCGGGCAGAACAACGGGTATTGCTTTGACAGCCGGGGAAACAGATCTTACGATCGATGCGGGGCTATTCAAACCAAGAGCAGTGATCGGAAATTTTGTTTGGTCTGATGTAAATGGAAATGGCATACAAGATGCCGGTGAACAAGGATTAGGTGGTGTAGTAGTTACCCTGATCGATGGTGGTGGTAACCCTGTAGCAGTTGCCATCACAGATGCTAATGGCGGATATCTATTCCCAAATGTGGCACCGGGCACCTATTCATTAAGCTTTACCAACCTGCCGAACGGCGTGGTATTCACCACCCCTAATCAAACAGGTGGCGGTGGTAATGACAACAATGACAGTGATGTAATTGGTACCACGATAACCGGAATAGTAGTAACGACGACCACAACCAACCTCAGTTTTGATGCAGGTGTGCTTGGAGCGATAACATTACCGGCACGTCTTGAGTTTACCGCCGTCAAACAAGGGGCGGTTGGAAAACTGAGCTGGAAAGTGACACTAGAAGATAATGTGGCAAGGTATGAACTGGAGCGTTCAACAGATGGTATTACTTATACGGTGATCAGCAGTCAGACCAGGAACGGCAACAGCCTGTATCAGCATACAGATGCCCAACCGGCAGCCGGGATTAATTATTACAGGGTAAGAATAGTTGACAATGACGGCCGGTACACTTTCAGTGAAGTAAGGATCTTGTCCTTTAGCAGAGGTGGCCAGGTGGTTGTGTTTCCCAATCCGGCAGTTGATATCATCAATATTCAGCTGCCCGAAAACTGGCAAACCAGTAAAGTGAAATTGGAGATGTATAGCCAGTCAGGCCAGTTGGTATTTAGTAAAAATCAATTATCAGGCAACCAGGTAGAGCGGCTTCAGGTGGGAAATCTTGCAAGGGGCATTTACACCATCCGCCTGCAAAATGAAACCGGGGAAGTGGACGTGAAAAAAGTACAGCTGACCAATTAAATTAAATAAACAATTATAAATAATCCCGTTCCGGACATCCGGAACGGGATTATTTATTTTCACCCAATTGACAAGCATACCCGGAAATTGGCCGGCGACAGGCCGGTGTATATGTTCAGAAAAAGCTTCAACGGCAGAAAACAAGGATTTAACGACAGTTTTGTCCTTCTAAACGAAATTTTTATACCCCACTATTAAAAAGTCGTCTATTTGTTCCGGAAGTGTTTATGGTTAATTCCGGACAAGGCGTCAATGGGTATTAAGTTTTGATCGTTCATTGGATTTCTATTCGACAACATCATCTCTTATACTCATTGAATGCCCCGGAAATTTCGACAGGCTTTTCGTTGAAGATTAATAAGAAAACCCGGGGCTACCGACCAGTGGATTACAAGCCACCAGCTTTTTAGCCTCACCTTATTCCCTATGATAATAATGAAAGCTCCTCTTGCAGGAGTTTTTATTATTTACAGCCGGCAAAGAACAGAACCTTCCGTCTCCATCAAAGACAGCTTAAACTCCTCTATAAACTTCATGGCAGTTCCGCTGCAACAACTAAAAAACAAAAGGGTTTCTTTTTAAAAGCGATTTTAAAAAGAAACCCTGATATGTTGTTCAAGCTATACTTAAATATCTTAATTGCCTCCTAATCCACCACCACCTTGAGTTCTTTGCTTCTCTTCTTCAGAAGCATCTTTACGCTGACGGGCGGCTTTTACAGTATTGCTGCCAAATCTCCAGCTAAGACTGGTACGTAACTGGCGGCTTTCCCAATTGCCACTGGCGATTGTTTTCTGTCCGGCAAAATTGCTTTCACCTCTCCATTTCATAGAGAAAAATATGTCTGAAACAGATACTTTTAAATTTCCTTTCCCTTTGAAAATGGTCTTCTGCATACCGGCATCCAGCGTCCACATGGATTTACTTTCAAAAGTACCCTGCCATATAGAGGGAGAATTGTACCAGCCACTGGCTTCAGCGGTCCAGTCCTTCTTCTTACCAAATTTCAAACTGTGCTGCATATATATATTAAAAGAAGCCACATCCAGATCGATCTTCCTGTTACCACCACCAAAATCAGCTTTATACCGGGAATAGTTTCCACTAAAGTTTACAAACGCCATATATGTTTTATACATAAACGGATAGCTGATATTCAGCGCAAACACATCCTGTGTGGCCAGGTTCTTTTTGGTGATAAAGCTTTTTGATTTTTCTGCTGTATCTATCAGTTGTGTAAATACATCTGCCACATGACTGTAACTTAATGATGTATTCAGCTTATACTTATAGGTATTCGTCAGCGTAACAACATTGGTGTACTGCGGACGAAGCGATGTATTACCTTTCTGGAACGTGTATTCATCCAGCTTGAATTCAAAAGGATTCAGGTCCTGGTAGGCAGGCCTGTCTATCCGGCGGCTATAAGAAAGTCCCCATTGATTCATAGGGTTCTTATTGAAAGTAATGGCAGCACTGGGAAAGAAATCGGTGTATTTTCTTTCAAAAGTGATCTTGCTGCCGGTATTAACGGAGCCGTCACTATTTAATCCGTAAGAGTCACCGGCAGAATTGGTGTTCTCCATTCTTACTCCGCCCTGTATCATTACGTTCTTAAACTGCCTGTTATAGTTAACATATAAGGCAATAATACCTTCACTATAATCAAACTGGTTACTGCGTAGAATATCCAATTCCTTCGTTTCAGGATGCAGTTTCACCACATTAAAGCGCTGAAAATTATTATTTGTGGAAATAGAAGATCCTTTGGCGCCCAGGCCCAATTTTCCTTTCTTAAAGTTTTGTTCGTAATCCGCCTTCAGTGTATAGATATTGATATCTGTAGGCGATATGAACCGGTAAATAAACTGGTCCTGCAGCATGGTGCCAGTGGGATCATAGTAATAGTTAGGCTGCAACTGATTAGCATCAATGCGGAACAAACCATAGTCTGCATCAATATTCAATTCATGACCGGAAGTATCTGCAAACTTATAGTTCACGTTGAAATTCAGGTTATCCCTTTCCATCTTATTGCGGTTGTTCGCCTCCAGTATCCTGTCCACTACCCCTGTTGGTTTATAACTGATAGGTGTTCTGCTATCACTGTTAAAACTGTTCTCAGTAATATTGCCATTGATCAATATGCCAATAGTATGCTTGCGATTGATGAAATAATCAGCCCCGGCTTTAAAACCATGACTTTTATTTAACATCAGCATCCTTGTTTTTTGATTGAAAATAGTATCCTGCAGATCTCTGTACAGGTTGAACTTGTTATTGTTCCTGGAATCATTATAGTTATAATTTCCGAAAACGTTCAGGCCTTTATTCCGGTGATTTAAAGAGAAGCCGCCATTATACTTTGGAGAAATTCCAATATTATATCCCGCATTTACCGATCCGTTTGTTCCAAAAGCTTTGTTCTTCTTAAGGCGGATATTGATGATACCGGCATTACCCGCTGCATCATACTTGGCGGATGGATTGGTAATGATCTCAATAGCCTCTATCTGTGCCGCTTGTATCGATTTTAAATAATTGGTAAGATCTGAACCTGATAAAGGCGTGGGTTTACCATCGATGTATATCTGCACACCATTCTTTCCGGCCAGGCTGATGTTCTCATCTTTGTCCAATAATACACCCGGGGCTTTGCGAAGTAATTCCAGGGCGTCATTACCAGTGGAGTTTATTGTTCCTTCCACATTCAAAATGGTTTTATCAGCCTTCACTTCTATCATTGGTTTTGTAGAGGTAACGGTTACTGCTTTGAGGTCTCCCGTGTTTTTAGTCATTGCAATATCCCCGAGATCTATATCACCAGAGCCGGATAATTCAAAAACTTTAGAATACAGAGTGGCAAATCCAACATGGGATGAACTTACCAGGAAGCTTCCAGATTTATTAGAATTGATGGAAAACTTGCCGTTGGACCCGGTTATAGCGAGCTTTACTACAGAAGAGTCTTTTGCGTTTAAAAGAGAGACGGTAGATTTTTCGATGCCTTTTCCCTCCTGATCCTTTACTACGCCGGTAACCTGTTGTGCCTGAGCGGCAAATCCCATAAGCATAATACCGGCCAAAATTGATACTAACTTTCTCATTATTAATGGTTTTTGTTTTTTACAGGGCAAAGATACTCCTGTGTCATGCAATTGTAAAAGCCTTATCCGACCAAAGGCGCAAAACATTCCATGAACGGCATGAAATCTCCGGCGAAATGAAATAAGTATAAAGGAATCCGGGAGCCATGTTCTGGCCCTTTATGATTATCACCTATTTACCTTAGGTTTGCAGGCAAAATCAATCAATATGAATTTTCCGGCCAATCTCAGGTACACCAAGGACCATGAATGGGTCAGTTTAGAAGGTAATATCGCCACTATCGGCATCACTGATTTTGCACAGGGTGAATTAGGGGATATTGTTTACGTAGAAGTAGAAACCATCGGCCAGTCTATGGAAGCAGGTGCTGTTTTTGGGACTGTAGAAGCAGTAAAAACCGTTTCTGACCTGTTCCTACCTGTAAGTGGAAAAATTACGGAACTGAATGCTGGTCTGGCCAACTCACCAGAGTCTGTAAACACAGATCCTTACGGTGCTGGCTGGATGATAAAGATGCAGGTAGATAATCCGGCTGATGTAACAGCGTTATTAGATTCTTCAGCCTATGAGGCATTAGTGGCATAAAACCATCGAAGTACTTTCTTCGTATTTGAGCATGATGCAATTATTTTTTAGTCATTGTATCTTAACCAATTAATTGAACCACAATCCAACATACAGCGAACAGGAGCTGGTGTCTTTGTTGCAGCAACGCAACGAAAAAGCTTTCGGCTACTTGTATGACAATTATTCCGGTGCCTTATATGGTATTGTGAATGCTATCATTACAGATAAGGAAATTGCTAATGATGTACTGCAAAACGTATTTGTAAACATCTGGAGGAAGATCGAATCCTACGATGCATCAAAAGGCCGCCTTTTTACCTGGATGTTGAATATTGCCCGCAATGCATCAATAGATGAAGTGCGGTCGAAAGGGTACCGGGATGCTCAAAAAAATCAACCGATTGGCGAAAACGGGGAAATAGCCGGTGCTGTTACCGGGCCATCTGTTGATGATGTGGGGTTGAAGAAAGTATTGGGGAAATTAAAAGGTGAACTAAGGGTGCTGGTGGATATGTCTTATTTTCAGGGTTTTACCCACGAGGAAATTTCAAAGGCATTAAACATACCCCTGGGCACTGTAAAAACGAGGATTCGAAGTGCCCTGAGCCAATTAAGAACAATGATTCAATAAGTAAGTGAACACACAGGAATACATATCAAGCGGAATTGTAGAAAGCTATGTGCTTGGACTGGCTTCTGATGAAGAAAGAAGAGAGTTTGAGCAACTATGCAGGCAATATCCCGAAGTGCTGGAAGCAAGAATGTCTTTTGAGCTGATCCTGGAAAAACAGGCTCTGGAAAATGCAATTGATCCACCTGCAGACTTAAAGGGAAAGATCATTAACGCTATTGATTCCGGAGCCAAAGTAATTTCTATTGAGCAGGCCTCTGTTAAAAAACCCAACTGGTGGAAATTCACTGCAGCTGCTTCAGTTATCTTACTGGCAGGTAGTATTTATTGGAATATGACCTTGTCCAGCAGAAATAAAAGCCTTCAGAATAGTTATAATAGCACCCTGGCTGAATTGGGTGATCTGAAAAAAGACATCCAGGTGTTACAAGAAAATCCAAATGTAAAGATGGCCGCTATGAAGGGAGAGGCCATTTCTCCGCAATCCTTTGCTACCGTTTATTGGGATACTACTTCTCAGGATGTGTACCTGATGATCAATAATTTACCTAAACCGGCTACTGATAAACAATATCAGCTATGGGCTTTCCTGGATGGCAAACCCATTGATATGGGCCTGATTGAAATTTCTGAAAAGCCTCTCCAGTTGTACCGTTTAAAAAAGGCCCGATCTGCCCAGGCATTCGCTATCACTCTTGAAAAGAAAGGCCGTGCTGATATTTCCAAACCGGAAGGCCAGGTCTATGTAGTCGGTAATCTCTAAGAATTCCCCGCATCCACCAATCTAAAACTCCTGTTTCCCCGTAAATAGCAGATACCTTATTCCATTTGCTATAGTAGTTTTGGTTCTATAGTTGGTTAAAGAAAGGGCCTCTTCAGGGGCCCTTTTACTTTTTGCCAATTACCGGAACAATATCGTTATGCGGACAGATTGAAATCTTATTTTATATTGCGGAAATTATTTCTCTTGAAGAAATTCCAGCCTTCCTTTGTTCCTGCGATTACCTGGTTTATTATTTCTACCGTTTTGCTTGTTATGCCCGGAAGTGATATTCCCAAAGAGAACTTCTTTACAAAGATCCATTTTGATAAGTGGGTGCATTTCATCATGTTTTTCATCATGGTTTTATTATGGTGCTGGGCATTGACCGGTAAACAATTCAATAACATCAATCTCCGGAAATCATTCTTTATAGTTGCCCTTATATGGTTGGGTTATGGAATAGGGATGGAATTCGTTCAGCGCTACTGTACTTATAACCGTTCTTTTGATGGAGGAGATATTATTGCAGACGGAGTGGGATGTGCTGCTGGTCTTTTTTACAGTTGGAAGAGGTATATAAAAAATTGACCCCTGTAGAAACAGGGGTCGCAACCAAAACTAACTGCTTATGAGAAAATTGACTGTCTTTATAATGAGTTCAAATATTAATCTACA
>JBEBIF010000272.1:0-4954 GCA_040080515.1 Chitinophagaceae bacterium
GGCTACAGGCCGTGATCTGCCAAAAGGATGTACTTGTATATCAGGGGCTGAAAGAATGCTGTTGAGCAAAAGCCATTGGCGAATGCTTTCACATCGCTGAAGGCTTAGTGTCATATTACGGTTGTCTGTACCGATAGAATCAGTATGACCCTCTACATAAATGCTGTCAACAGATAAAGTATCCTTGCTGGTAAGAAAAAAAGTTTCCAGCATTTTCAATGCACCCGGTTTTAGTTCCGCTTTGTTGAAATCAAAAAACACTTCGCCCAGTTTTAAGGTGTCTGTTAGTACGGGTGGCGGTGGTTCTTTTAGCTGAGTGATGAAATTGCTATCAGTTTTATTTAAAAGAATGGCCAGTTCACCCTTTCCATACAAGGAATAATCCATTTCCTTATGGCGGGAATTATAATGGTAGATCTTTTCTTTATTCAGGTCAAAGTCGGCACAAGTGGTTTCCTTTTCATCAGCGGGGACCAGTTGAAAATTATCCAGCACCAGTGATACGGTTTGTGTACCGGTCAGTTTCTTTTTACCACCAACAGTGTCTTCTTCGATATAAGTGCCGAATGTGAGATATCGCTCTGTACCATCCGCAATAAAGCTGTATTCAAATTCATAGAAATTGGTTTTGGGTATTGCTGTCATTAATATAATGCTGTCCGGATGCATGGCCTTTGCAAATGGCCGGTTAGGTACATAGAATTTTTCTCCCACACTTATTCCTGGTTTCAATAACAACTTTGGATTAAGCAATGCGGAAATGATGCCTTTGAAAGTATAACGGCTGTTTTTCTGCAGACCGCAGGGAAGGATAGCACCAATCACCGGGGTGAAGCCGGTATATGCAAGCCAGTTAAATGAAATGCCAAAGGAATTACTGCCGAGCAATTGGGAGTTGGTTTCATTGTTCAGCATTTGTGCTTTTACATCTTTCAGGTAAAACCAGCCTTCCACACCACATTCGGCTTTATACTCGGTGCAGGTATTAACTTCTTCAAAACCACCATTGAGCAATAAGTTGGTTTGGGCATGACAATTAGTATGGTGCAGCAGACCAATCGCTGCCAGCAATAGCATTTTATTTAAATTAAAAAAAGCAAGCATGTCTTATAATGACCCGGGCAGTGAAAATAGAATTAATTACTGACAGGAATGATTTCGGTTTGGTTAAAATGAGGTGATGGGATCAAACTACTTTCTTGATAAATAGCCGGACGGAATTAATTGCCAGCACCACATCACTCATTCCCATTACCAATGCACCAAACGTAGGGGTAAGTAAGCCAAAGGCTGCTACAGGGATCGCTACAATATTATAAGCAAAGGCCCAGAAGAGATTTTGTTTGATGGTAATATAGGTATGCCGGCCTAATCCCAGTGCGGTTGGCAGATTTTTCAATCCATGATTCATTAAGACCACCTGTGCACTTTGCATTGCAATTTGCGATGCATCATTCATAGAGATACCTATTGTGGCTTTGGCCAGTGCCGGTGCATCATTGATGCCGTCGCCAACCATGGCAGTCGGGGCTTTTTTAGTAAGCTCATCGATCTTGGTCAGCTTCTGTTCAGGAGTTTGTTCTGCTATCACTGTTTCAATACCTAATTGCGCAGCGAGCTGAGTGCATTTGGCCAACCGGTCACCACTTAGTAAGATAGTTTCAATGTTCTTGCTATGTAAATAATCGATCACTGATTTTGCCTCGGACCTTATTTCATCCTGCACATCTATCCAGCCAAGCAGTATTTCATTTTTCAGAATGTAAATATTATGTGTTTCATCACTGGTCCGTTTTTCTGCCACTGTAAAAGATCCTGCCCACCAGGTATTCCCTTCGGTATCTGAGGCTTTCATGCCCAAGCCCTTTACTTCTTCAATTTTCTTCCATTTCATTTCATCTCTTCCCCCGGATCCTGTGGAGGGTTTCCATTCAGCTGTAATTGCTTTTGCAAGAGGATGATTTGAATATTTCTCCAGGCTATAAACGATCTTTTTAAATTCAGGCTCTTCCACCACTTCAAATTTGAAACCTGAAACCTTAAACTTTCCTGTCGTCAATGTGCCGGTCTTATCAAACACCACCTGCCTGATGTCTTTGAATGTTTCCAAACTGGTGGCATTCCGAAAGAGGATACCTGTTTTAGCAGCACGGCCCATTCCTACAGCAATGGCGGCAGGAGTGGCCAATCCCATAGCACAGGGACAGGCGATCACCAATACTGCAATGCTGCGCATCAATGCCGGGGTAAAATCTTTCAGAACTATCCAGCTGATAATTAAAGTAAGTCCGGCAATACCTAATACAATAGGAATAAAAATGGCGCTGATCTTATCTGCCATTTGCTGTACGGGAGGTTTTTCACCCTGCGCCTGTTTTACCATATTCAAAATACTGGACAGTACTGTATCGTTTCCTGTAGCAGTAACCTGTGCTTTTACCGTTCCGTCAGTAATAAAGCTGCCCCCGATCAGTTTGTCTTTTGAATATTTATGTATGGGCAGGCTTTCACCTGTGATGATCGCTTCATTGGCATGTGCATCACCCCAAAGTATCTTGCAATCAATAGGTACCTGTTCCCCGCTTTTTATAAGGATAAGATCACCTACCCGGAGTTGCGTGTTCTCTACCTGGAATACCTGTTCTTTATGTTCATCATCAAAAGCGATCATATTAGCCATCACTTTTTGTGATTTGGCCAGTTTGTTCAGCTCTCTTTGCGTGGAAGCAATGGAAGCTTCTTCTAAATAATTGCCCAGGAATACCAGTGTAATGATAGTGGCAGCGGTTTCATAAAACAGGTACTGCTCAGACTGCCCCGTCAGTGAACCGTATAAGCTATACACAAAAGCTGCAGTGGCTCCAATAGCGATCAGTACATTCATATTGGGCATCCGGTTACGGATACTCTTCCAGGCGCTTTTGCCAAAGAAACTCATGCCCACGAGATAAACAGGAATAGTTAATCCCAGTTGCACCCAGTGATTCATCAGCCAATGAATATGCACACCGGGAAGCATATGCAGCATCAGTAATGCAGTAAATGGAAGACAAAACCAGAAACGCTGTAAATGAGTTGTAAGAAATTTTATGGAACCTGTTTCATCATGACTATGACCATGTGAATGAGCGCCGGGGTCAACTATTTTATACCCAAGATCGCTGATGCCTTTGCTTATCTTTTCTTCCTTCATTTCAGCGTCTGCATCAAAGATCACATCACCGGTTGCAAAATTCACCTTCACGTTCTTCAACCCTTGTTTTTCCAGGTACTTGTGAATATTTAGTGCGCAGGTGGTGCAATCCATCCCCTCTACTTTCCATTGAACTTTTTCCATAGTACAAAATTACCCAAACTACCAGCGCCTTTTTTTCGACAATGGAAATATGTTTACAACATCGTTGTATATCCTGCTAAATTTGCGGCATGGAGTGGCAGTTTACACTGGATAATATCAACGTGGTTGCAAATGAATTTCGAAAGACCACTGAAGGGAAGCTGGTGTTTGCCTTTCACGGGCAAATGGGTGCCGGTAAAACCACCTTTATCCATGCCCTTTGTGATGCAATAGGGGTGAAGGATGTGGTAGGGAGCCCTACCTTTTCGATTATCAATGAATATGAGTATGATTGTTCCGGAACAAGAAAAGCGCTTTTTCATATGGACCTTTACCGCATCAGCGATGAAGAAGAAGCCGTGAAAGCCGGTGTGGAGGATGCTCTGTACAGCGGCTGTATTTGCCTGGTGGAATGGCCGGAAAAGGCCCCCGGTATTTTTCCCGATGATACCGTAAATGTTTATATAGAGCTGGTTGACAGTCAAACCCGGCAGCTAAAAATCACTGATATTTAAGTACATTTGGAGGACTGGTTATTACTTATTGGTTGCTTGTTATCTAAAGAGTGGAATCTCCTTTCAAGTTGCAAAAACCAGTAACCAATTATAAGTAACCAGCAACAAGAAACCAGTAACCAGCAATGAGCCAGCAAAAGCCCAAAATAAGTACGTCTTTCAGCTACGAAACCTTAGAAGAAACGCTGGATATAAAGCCCAAAGCAGAAGGGATGATGATCGGTATTCCTAAAGAGATCGCCTTCCAGGAAAACCGGATCGCCCTTACACCGGATGCGGTAAGCGTATTGATAAGTAATGGTCACCAGGTGATGATCGAGCATAATGCAGGCGAAGCTTCTCATTTCAGGGATAAGGATTATAGCGAAGCAGGGGCTAAAATTGTTTACGACAGGGAATCGGTTTTCAAAGCTCCTATACTGGTAAAAAGTGCGCCGGTCATTGATGAAGATCTGTCGTTACTGCAATTGAACCAGATCATCATTTCTCCAATTCATCTTTCAGTAATGAAAGCTGAGATACTGGAAAAGATGATGGAAAAAAGGGTAACGGCTATTTCTTTTGAGAACCTGAAAGATGACAGTGATTCTTATCCTATCGTTCGCAGCATGAGTGAAATAGCGGGCAGTGCGGTGATGCTGATCGCAGCACAATATCTCGGATCAGCCAATCATGGAAAAGGTGTTTTGCTTGGTGGTATATCGGGAATTGCCCCTACAAAAGTTATTATCATCGGTGCCGGTATAGTAGGAGAGTATGCTGCAAGGGCGGCGCTGGCATTGGGTGCTTCGGTTAAAGTATTTGACAACAGTGTGTATCGCCTGAAGCGGTTGCAAAATAATATTGGCCAGCGGATGTGGACCTCTGTTATAGAACCACGTTTATTAGCCAAGCAATTAAAAACCTGCGAGGTGGCGGTTGGTGCCCTTGGTTCTGAAACGGGACGAACACCATTGATCGTAACAGAAGAAATGGTGAGCAATATGCGGCCTGGTTCTGTGATCATTGACGTAAGCATCGATCGTGGCGGTTGTTTTGAAACATCCGAGATCACTTCTCATGAGCATCCGATCTTTATGAAATATGGGGTGATACATTATTG
>JBEBIF010000273.1:0-4951 GCA_040080515.1 Chitinophagaceae bacterium
TGCAGGTACTGATTTTTGGTACGGTAGTGTGGGGTTAAATATAGCCGGCCGGGTACTGGAGATCATCAGCAAGAAAAAATTTGAAGTACTGATAAAGACAAAATTATTTACCCCGTTAGGCATGACAAAAACAACTTTTGCGGAGCTGAATGGCGGACCGGTAAATCCATCCGGCGGCGCTAAATCTACGGCAGATGATTATATGAAGTTTTTGGTAATGCTGTTGAATAAGGGAAAACACAACGGGGTGCAGGTGCTAAGTGAAAAAGCGGTAGCAGAAATGCTTAAAGTGCAAAACAAGCCGGAACAAATAAAGTATGCCCCCAAAGCAGCGGAAGGCTATACCTATGCGTCTGGCAGCTGGGTGATAGAAGAAAAGGATGGAATAGCCACTTCGCTGGCCAGTCCGGGCCTGTTTGGCACCTGGCCGATGATTGACTTTTGCCGGGGCTATGCCTATATCGTATTTGTAAAAAACCTGTTGGGAGATGAACGGGCAGATGCACATCGTCAGCTAAAACAGGTAATTGACGAACAAATGGGGCCGGTTTGCCATTAAGCGGTCAGAATTTAAAACAAGGCTATATATTTACATTTAAAATAAACAAGTCATATGCAAAAGATCAGGTTAGCTTCTCTCTCAATGCTGGTAGTGTTCTCTCTTAGCGTTACTGCCCAACAAACAAAAATCGAAGTTCAAAGAGGACAAAAGTACCAGGTGGAAACCTCCACCAAACTTTCCACTTCTGCCGATGTAATGGGGCAGACGATGGAAAATAATACCGATTCAAAAAGCACTACGGTATATGAGATACTGGGCGCCGGCCAGGATGGTATCTCTTTGCAATCAACTATAATAAAAATGATGGTGAATGCCTCCATGATGGGGCAGAGCATGAGCTACGACAGTGACAAAAAAGATAATGAAGGGCCCATAGCGGATGTTCTTTCTCCAATGGTAAATAAGGTAAAAGGGATAATACTGGACAATAACGGCACTATCCTTAAGCAGGATGCCAATGAAAATGCTGGCCAGGCCGCCATGATGGGCGCAGCTGCCAGTGGTAATGAAACTGCCATTGAATTATTTATACCAGCATTGATCGGCAAAGAATTAAAACCCGGCGACAGCTTTACTGATGCAGGCACAGTAAAGAAAGAAAAATACAGCTCAGCAGATTCCGGCACATATAAAGTAACATCCGTAGAGAATGGAATAGCCAGTATTTCTTACACAGGGACACAGGTAATTGCAATGGTGATGGAACAAATGGGTATGGAAATGACCAGCAACAGCAACAATATAGTAAAAACTGAACTGCAACTTGATACTAAAACAGGATTGATACTGGCAAAAGCAACTGTTGTGGAATCAACAGTAAGTATTGATGCAGGTGGTATGACGATCCCCGCAACCGGAAAAACGGTTACAACTATAACAGTATCTCCGGCAAAATAATCAACAGGCACAGCTACAAATTATAATACGCAACATAAAAAGGATTGGTACCTTCAGGTCACCAATCTTTTTTTATGTATGAACACCGCAAACAACCCCTTGCTTCTAAAGCCACTTTTTATCAACGGATAGTAAAGAATATCATTATCGCATTAGTGATCATGTTCATTTGCCTGGGTATCGGTGTGGCGGGCTATCATTACACTGCGGGTATTCCCTGGCTGGATGCTTTGCATAATGCTTCTATGATACTAAGCGGCATGGGGCCTGTAGTAGAAATAACCACAGTGGGTGGCAAATGGTTCTCTTCGGCCTACGCCCTATTCAGTGGTATTGTTTTTATTACCAATGTGGGAGTGATACTGGCTCCAGCCATTCATCGTATATTTCACCGGCTGCATGTGGATGAAAACAACGAATAGAAAATTTATTTATTAAAAGCCTTTGGGTGCTTCATTCTTTACCAGTACCACTTTATTCCGGTCGGCTTTATAGATGGCCTCGTAAAAACGAACAAGCTCAGGGTAATCACTGGCGGGGAACCTACCACCATAATGTTCAATGTGCCGGTAATAATTGATGGTGGAGCCGGTCAATTTAACACTGCTGAAGTATTTACCAAATTTGCTGCTGATGGTCGCATCTTTAGGAAGTGACTCCGCGATATACCCCGGAGGAAGATTTATCTCCACGGAGTCAACATTGATATACTCATGCCTTAACCTGAGATCATACTTCCTGGACGAATCTGCCGACAACTTGCGTTGGTGCCGAGTCATAATATTTGGAATAATAAACAACCTCTTACCTGTAATGGTCGCGTAGTTGGTTACTTCCACATCCAGCGACTCTTCTACTGATGGAAGAGCTGATTTATTTTCTTTGTATTCAAAATTCCTTATATCATAGGTCGCAAAGTCAAGTTGCTCATGCAGAAACTCCTTAACTTTATCTTTCGACAATGCATTGATTATCATCTGAAGGTCATCCTGCTCCATTGCTTTATAGGAAGTCTTTACCTTAACAAATAACGATGCCTCTTCATCAAGTGTTGCAGTAATCCGCCTAACCTGTTGGTTTTCGTGCAGGTTGTACCTGGGTGTTGGTACCAGTCTTCCACCATCTTCAGTGATCAATAACGCATGCCGGTTTCCCGTAAACCCTCCCATATATCCCGGGGCTTTATCTTGGCTGGTGCACTCCAGCCAAATAGTATCCTTTCCATCCGGCACACAAAGTATTGCGTGGTTAAACTGTCTTGACGGAAAGTCGGTAATAATATCTTCCTCATAGTCACCTGCCTTTATTAGCGTATAAAAAGATTGAACCCCCGCTTCCTTCAGTAATGCATACATATAGTTTGATAAGGCTTTACAATCACCATACGATTTTGAGGCTACATACGAGGCATCAAAGGGTCTCCACCCCCCTATACCCAATTGAATACTGATATACCGGGTGCTCGACTGTAAAAAACTATACAGTACTTTCGTTTTTTCGGCCACTGTTGTTGTCTTGCTTGTTAATTCAGATACTTTTTGCTTTATATTATCCGGCAATTTATCTCTTCCAACATTCAGGGCATTTTGAAATTTACCAAGCTCTTTCCAATCTGTCATGTTGCCTGAGTAATCTTCAATTGTAAAATTAGAAGGTGCCAGCATCACTTGTGGCGTTATTTCCTTCCAACCTGGTGAAGCAAATTCACGGGTAACAGCAGGATAATTAGAAATTGCCCACTTATATACTTTTCTATCATTGTCTTCTTTTACTACTACGCCGGAAGGATAGTTGAACTCTCTATACCTCACCAGATAGTTTTTCGGTGCGATAAATGTAATGCTGCTTTTTTCCACAGCCACATTATCAGACCATACAGGCACCCAACTAGGAAAAAACATAGTTTGTTTTTGTAGCTCCTCTACAAAATATTCCACAGTATATGGAAAGTCCTTGCTGTAAAATGAGTGCAATTTTAGGCGGCTATCACCTGCCAGGCTCATCCCTGAAGTGCCACTTACATCTTCAACATCCTTGTTCTTTAGTGATTTTAGCTTATTCCCTGCGGCGTCATACAAAGCCCCCTCGATATTCTTTATCTCACTAAATTTATCGTATGATTCTGTCAGCCTGGAGAAGGGAACGCCATCCTCATTGAGCACTGTTATAACAAAATGCCTATGTATCACCAATTTATCGAGTGATTGCAGCTCAGCTACATATTCGCTCTGGCGAATTACTATTTGTGCCCCCTTTAAGAGCAATACTGGTATCCTAGCCACGGCATACTCTCCTTCCCCAGCCTTCATTAACAGCGAAGATAGACTGCACAATAAAAGCAATGCTAATTTCCTTTTCATCAGTTACGGTTTCTTTTTAAATACAATCTGCTCTGCATGCTTTTTAACAATAAGACCAAAAAACTCACGAAGCATCTGGTATTCCTCCGGAAGAAAATAGGCTCTGTTGATACGAATGCGGGAACGGAATGAGATATTGACCCCGGATTGCGATACCCGGTATTCAAAAACACCCTCATCCGCTTCGTTCAGTTTTACAATAATAGAAGCCGGCAACTCATCCACCACATATCCCTGGGGCACTTCCATTTGTAGCATATAAGTTTCATCCACTGCAAAAGGCCGTTCAACAGGATAATATCTTTCTGCAGATTTAAATGGATTCTCCTTTACACCTTCTCCAAGCATTGGATTCAGGTACATAATATCTTCTTTCTCGCTCTTAATATCAAAGTCATACTTAATAGCGACAGGCAATTCAAGTTTTTCAAGAGAATCAATAATAAAATTGCTCACCACAATATCCAGCCCAAAATCCTTCTTAATCTCTTTTTGTAATTCCTCTTTCCCCTTCACTTTGATTTGATCCCGCAAATCAAGAGATTCATAAAAACCAGCCACATGGTTCATGCTCCCAAGGATATTTCCTTTATCATCATTAATCATAAATACACTGGTATGCCTGGTTTCTGTTATAGCGTCTGCATTAAATTCAATAGCATCTGCAGTCTTATTGATTACCCGGGCATGCCCATTATAACACCTCAGAGGCAAATATCCAAAACCCAATCCTGGTTCTGTTGCGTCTAAATACAAAGTTTTCCCTTCTGCAATGACTTGCGTAACCACATAATTATACTGTGAAATTAAAGGATACATTGAATAAGAAAAACCATTCGCCCGGGTGCTTAATATTACTGGGTTCGATTCAATATTTTCATGATTTAGCATTGCTGTGAGAAGTAAATTGATTTCTGATACAGATCCGCTTTTTGTTTTAACAATAGTCTTCAATGTCTGACCCATTACTACACCATTATAGTTAGTACAAGTGAAATTATCCCTTACATAAGTATAAATCTTTTTTGCTAAATACATTTTACTTTCCCCCTCCTTTCTTAGGGGGGCTATAATTTCCTTTAACCAGCCATTATCTTTTGTTATTTGCACACCAAAATCTTCTCGCTTTAAT
>JBEBIF010000274.1:0-4950 GCA_040080515.1 Chitinophagaceae bacterium
ACGAGTTTTCCTCCTCTGGTTTACTAAGATGATTTTTAAAACTCCGGGTCTCGTAACTCAAAACTCATAACTAGTAACTAATGAATTTCGGTATCATCGGCAGCGGCAGTTGGGCAACAGCACTCACCAAGATACTGGTGGATCGGAAGCATGCAGTGAACTGGTGGATACGAAATTCAGACACTATAAACTACATAAAAGAGTATCATCACAATCCACATTATTTAAGTGCAGCTAAGTTTGATGTGTCGTTACTTTCCATGTCATCAGATGTACGGCAGGTAGTTCATCAGTCGGATGTCTTGATTATTGCCATACCTTCCGCTTTTGCAGCAGAAAGCCTGAAGGGGCTGACCCGGGAAGACTGGAAAGGGAAAAAAGCCATATCGGCTATCAAAGGATTATTGCCGGACAAGAATATCTTACTGAACTATCATTTGCAGAATGAATTTGGTTTGGAACTGGATAACTATTTTGCTGTTTTAGGCCCCTGTCATGCCGAGGAAGTAGCAGAAGAAAAATTATCCTACCTCACTTTTTCCGGAACAGATGTTATTATGGCTTCGGAAATTGCTTCTCATTTCACCACCAATTATATCAGCACTATCGTAAATCATGATATACTTGGCGTTCAGTATGCTGCCGTATTAAAGAATATTTATGCATTGGGCGCAGGCATTGCACATGGGTTGAATTACGGGGATAACTTTCTGAGCGTTTATATTGCAAATGCAGCAGATGAAATGGCGGGGTTTCTAAAAAAATTCGGTGCCGAACACATAACTGTAGGGGAGCATGAAGGAGAAGACCCGGTCACACACCGGAAAACCCCCAATTATGCCGCTTCTGTGTACCTGGGCGACCTCCTGGTAACTTGTTACTCGCTGCATAGCCGTAACCGGCGTTTTGGGAATATGATCGGCAAGGGGTATTCCATTCTCACAGCAGAACTGGAAATGAATATGGTGGCAGAAGGTTACAACGCTGCCAGGTGTATTTACCATATAAATAAAGCCACAGTAAATGCAGCGATTCCGATTGCAGAGACTGTCTATAAAATACTCTGGGAGGATGTTAAACCTTCGGAGGGCTTTAAACGGATTGAACAGGTGCTGGTCTGATTTGTAAATTTCTACCCTATGCCACTCTCCTATCATGGATTTACCCCCGCCGCCATTTTGATAATGGTGCTTTGCCTGGTAAGCAGGCAGGCCTACCAATACTGGAAACAGCATAATAAAAGCCGCAAAATTTTCTAGGCTTCTTTTGTAGTCGTTACTGTTAAAACTTTAACTTCATGTCCCTAAAAGGGCTACTGCATGATCCAGTTTTTCCAGGTTGTATTTCTGATCTCGGCAATCGTACTGATCGTTTTGAACGTTCTGGAGTTTAATAAATACCAGGAGGGCAGGAAAGAGGGGAGCACCAAGCCTCACCCTGTCAAATGGTTCAATTTTATCTTAACCTCATTAGTGGCATTGGGCTGTGTACTGAATATTATTGTAGCCTGGATCAGGAAAGGTTAATAAAAAAGAGCCGCCGCTATTCCATCTGCCAGCAATTTTCCTTCGTTGGTAAGTACAAGACAGGTTTCTTTTTCTGTAAGCAGCCCGCTGATAATATATCGGGCCGATTTATTCTTCAGGCTCTCTGCAGACACATTAAATTTTGATGCTATTAATGTTGTATCCACTCCTTCAGCCGTTCGTAAAGCCGTCATGATGTATTCGTTTAGTTGCTGTACTTCAGTAAGGGTTTCTTTTTCAAAAGGCACATTCCCTGTCATGATCGTTGTAATGTATCGTTGATTATTCGCAATATTCCATTGTCGTTCTGCTCCATTGAAAGAATGTGCTGCAGGACCAAGACCCAGGTATTTTTTTCCGCGGCCATCAGTTCCCCTTGACCAGTAGGTGGAATTATGACGGCTTCTCCACCCGGGTTTTGCAAAATTCGAAATTTCATAGTGTTCATAACCTGCAGTTGACAGCCATTGCATCAGCAAGAGAAATTGTTCTGATTGTTTATCAGGGTTGATGTTTTCACTTTGCTGCAATTGGATCATTTTATCCAGCGGTGTTTTAGGCTCCACCGTTAAGGCATAGCAGGACAGATGAGGTATGTTATAAGAAAGGGCAGTAGTTACATTATGTTCCCATTTTTCATTGGTTAGTTGCGGTGTACCATAGATCAGATCAATGGTGATGTTCTCAAAATACTGAAGTGCCAGTTCAAGACTTTCTTTTGCCTGTCCGGCTGTATGAGCCCGGTTCATCCATTGCAGGTCTTCCTGGAAAAAACTTTGAATGCCAATACTTAAACGATTTACTCCTGCTTTTTTCCAGCCCACCAGTTTTTCAGAGGAGATATCATCCGGGTTGGCCTCCAGTGTTATTTCTGCTGTTTCTGAAAGGGTGTATGAGTTATGTATTTCCCCTATCATCTTTTTTATTTCTTCAACTGTACACAGACTGGGAGTGCCGCCGCCAAAATAAATAGTTTCCACTGTTTCATTTAACAGGTAGTCTTGCTGCAACCTGATTTCTTTAAACAGAGCAGTAATAAAATCGTTTTTGTAATGCAGGGAAGTGGCAAAATGAAAGTTGCAGTAATGACAGGCCTGCCTGCAAAAGGGAATATGTATGTAGATGCCTGCCATTATCGGAAATAATAGTTTGTATTTTCCGGCAGGTGAACCTGCCTGCAAAAGGGAATATGTATGTAGATGCCTGCCATTATCGGAAATAATAGTTTGTATTTTCCGGCAGGTGAACCTGCCTGCAAAAGGGAATATGTATGTAGATGCCTGCCATTATCGGAAATAATAGTTTGTATTTTCCGGCAGGTGAACCTGCCTGCAAAAAGGTATATGTATATAAATGCCTGCCAAGCTGATTGGGATATAATGTATAATTTAGCGATGCTGTTCCGGCTATGAGCCCCATGAGAAAATTCAGACTGCAAATATCGGTGCTTGTTCTTTTGTTGCTTAGCCTTTTTACCGCAGCACAGGATAAATATGGTCTTTATATACGTGGGGTGGATAAAGATTCTGCCACTCTGGTTCCTTCACTGGGTTTACAAACAACATTTACCTCCCGATCTGCCTGCCGGGATTACGTGGAAAAACTAACCGGTATCTTGCAGGGCAAAGGCTATGTTACCGCTTCGCTGGACAGTGTCCGGTACGATTCTTCTTTTGCCCGGATAGTATTGTATGCCGGTGAATCATACAAATGGGCGCAACTGGATGTTAAAAATGTGGACCCTGCTTTACTGGATGCCGCCGGATGGCGGGAAAAAATGTTTACCAACCGTCCTATAGATTTTACGCAAGTACATTTGATGCAGGAGCAACTGCTCAATCACCTGGAAAATACCGGTTACCCGTTTGCAAAGATATCACTGGATAGCCTGCAACTGGATAGTGATAAAGTTTCAGCGATCCTGACTGTAAGCAAAGGACCCCAGTATAAAATAGACAGCATCCGCCTGATAGGGAATGCAAAAATTTCTAACAACTTCCTGCAACGCTATCTTGATATTCCTAACGGAAGTATTTATAATAAAGAAAAACTGCTCAGGGTAAATAAAAAGATACGGGAGCTGATCTATGTAGAAGAAGAAAAACCGTTTGATCTTACCATGCTGGCTACCGGCTCTGTGCTTAATATGTACCTGAAGCAAAAGAGAAGCAGCCAGGTAAATGTACTGATCGGCTTTTTGCCGAATAATGATCAATTGTCTGACAAGAAATTATTACTTACCGGCGAGGCCAATATCTTATTGAAGAACGCATTTGGTTCTGGTGAAACGATAGGACTGAACTGGCAGCAACTACAGGTAAAATCTCCGAGACTTAATTTGCTTTACCAGCACCCGTATCTTTTCCGCTCTCCGGTCGGATTGGATTTTTCTTTAGACATGTTCAAAAAGGATAGCACTTTTTTAAATGTCAATATGCAGTTGGGAGCCCAATATACCTTAAGTAATAACCAGTCAGGCAAGCTCTTTATTCAGCGGTTTCAAACCATAGTAAGCAGGGGAGGTATTGATACCAATTTTATTATTCAAAACCGCCTGCTGCCAAACGTGGCAGATGTAAGCTCCTTTAATATCGGTGTGGATTATGAATTGAATACGACTGACTACCGGCTTAACCCTAAAAAAGGGAACGAGTTCAGGATAATAACTTCAATAGGAACCAAAACCCTGAAGAAGAATAATGAAATACTGGAATTGAAAGATGCCAGTGACCCCAACTTTGATTTCAACAGCTTATATGACGGCCTGAAGCTAAAGACCTATCAATTAAGGGTGAGAGCAACAGCAGCCCGTTATTTCCCCCTTGGTAAACAAAGCACCCTGAAGACAGCGGTAAATGCCGGTTTTTTTCAAAGTGGTACTATTTTCCGTAATGAGCTTTTTCAACTGGGCGGGTATAAACTGCTCCGCGGTTTTGATGAGGAAAGCCAGTACCTGTCCAACTTTGTGATCGGGACAATAGAATACCGGCTGCTGTATATCACCGGGCAAAACTCTTTTTTATACGCATTAGCTGATGGTGGCTGGGGGCAAAATACCAGTACTGCCGAAAAGCTCAGTTACACCTATTTTGGTACGGGGCTGGGTATTGCTTTTGAAACAAAGGCCGGTGTGTTTAACCTGGCCTGGGCCATTGGTAAAAGGAATGATACCGATTTTAACCTGCGGCAATCCAAAGTGCATTTTGGTTTTGTAAACTATTTTTAAAAACCAGATGAAGTCGCTTTGCACTTCAATACTTTTGCAACACAATTTTTCTTTACTTGAACCGGAATTTGATCTTCTTTATCGGTCTTTTGTTTGTTGCAGCATCTGCCCCCGCACAGGCAATTGCAGATACAACCCATCAGCCAGGCACAGATACACTACCACTGAAAGATTCTCTCATCAGCATTGATTCAGCAC
>JBEBIF010000275.1:0-4948 GCA_040080515.1 Chitinophagaceae bacterium
ATGGCATATTCAGTAGCAGCTTTCACACCTTCATTGCCCAGCATTCTGATATAGCCGTAGCTTATAAGGAGGATACTTGCAGAGCCATACGGGGCTGCGCTGACAGCACCCGTCAGACGGAGACCGTCAGACGAGTGGCCTGGTAAATGTTTTGCCAAATGTGCTTTCACACAAATAGGGCCCATGCCGGGACCGCCACCGCCATGCGGAATGGAAAATGTTTTGTGCAAATTGAGGTGACAAACATCGGCACCGATCAACCCTGGTGCTGTTAATCCCACCTGTGCATTCATATTGGCACCATCCATATACACCTGCCCGCCATGCTGGTGAATGATATCGGTGATCTCTTTCACCGTTTCTTCATACACACCATAAGTGCTGGGGTAAGTGATCATGATGCCGGCAAGATCATTACTGTATTGTGCCGCTTTTGCCTTCAGGTCTTCCACATCTATGTAGCCATTTTCTAAGGCTTTTACCACCACTACTTTCATACCTGCCATTACTGCTGATGCAGGATTGGTACCATGTGCAGAAATAGGTATCAGCATCACTTTGCGATGATGGTGGCCATTGGCTTCATGAAATGATTTGATGGTAAGCAAACCGGCATACTCGCCCTGTGCACCGCTGTTGGGCTGCAGGCTGCAGGCATCAAAGGCTGTTATCTCACAGAGGTATTTACCCAGCTCATCAATGATAAACTTGTACCCTCCTGTTTGATTAGCAGGTGCGAAAGGATGGATCTTGCTCCAGTGTGCCCAGCTAAGGGGCATCATTTCTGAAGCTGCGTTCAGCTTCATGGTGCATGAGCCTAATGATATCATGGAAGTGTTCAGTGAAAGATCTTTATTCTCTAATTGCTTTATATACCGCATCATCTGGCTTTCGCTGTGATGGGTATTGAATACCGGGTGCGACAGGTAGGAACTTGTTCTGCTTATTGCAGCCGGGATATGGTTCAGTTCGGCATCTTCATGAATAGCAAATGCTACCGGATTCGTATCATTTTCAAAACAATTGATCAGGTCAAAAAGATCAGCCACGTCAGTAGTTTCATCTATAGAGATACCGATGTGTTGATTACCAATGTAGCGAAGGTTGATCAGCTGCCGCTCTGCTTTTTCCCGGATAGGGACTGCATCCTTTACCTTTACGACAATGGTATCAAAGAAATTATCGGATGCTAACTCAAAACCCCGTTCCTCAATAGATTCAGCCACGGTTTGAGTAAATAAAGCAATTCGTTTAGCGATCTTTTTCAATCCTTCCGGGCCATGATACACTGCATACATGGCAGCCATGTTGGCAAGCAATGCCTGTGCTGTACAAATATTAGAAGTGGCTTTTTCTCTTTTTATATGCTGCTCCCTTGTTTGCAGCGCCATCCGCAAAGCCCTGTTGCCCTGCGCATCAATGCTGATGCCTATAATGCGGCCGGGAATGCTTCTTTTAAAATCATCTTTGGTGGACATAAAAGCTGCATGCGGACCACCATAACCCAATGGTACCCCAAAACGTTGTGCAGAACCAACGGCTACGTCGGCACCCAATTCTCCAGGAGGCGTTAATAAGGTCAGTGCCAGCAGGTCAGTAGCCATTACCACATAAGCGCCTGCTGCATGTACAGCTTTAATGAAATCGCTGTAATCTTCTATTGATCCATTACTATTCGGGTATTGAACAATAGCCCCGAAATAAGTGGCATCAAGAGCAGTTGTTTTATAATCTCCTTCCACTATTTCGATACCTACCGGAATGGCCCTTGTCACCAACACATCTTTTGTTTGAGGGAAGATGGCTGTATCTACAAAGAACCTGGGTCGTTCTATATGGTCTTGTTTGTTCAGTGTGTTAAAGAACATCGTCATGGCTTCAGCAGCGGCGGTGGCTTCGTCCAGCAAGGAAGCATTGGCAATAGGTAAAGCGGTCAGGTCACACACCATTGTCTGGTAGTTCAGCAGGCTTTCCAGTCGTCCCTGGGAGATCTCTGCCTGGTAGGGAGTGTATTGTGTGTACCAACCCGGGTTTTCAAAAACGTTTCTCAATATCACCGAAGGGGTGATAGTATCATAATAGCCCTGGCCGATATAGTTGGTAAACACTTTATTCTTCAGCGATATTTCTTTGATGTGTTTCAGGTACTCATGCTCACTCATGGCGGAAGGAATGTGCAGCGAATGGCTCATCCGGATGGCAGAAGGAACGGTATTGCCGATCAGTTGGTCCAGGCTCTCTGCACCGATCTTTTTCAGCATTTGTTTGGTATCAGCTTCATTGGGTCCGATATGGCGGGGAATGAACTCGTTAGATTGTTGTTCGAGGAGGGTCATAAGTCAAATATGTCTGATTAGTCAAATAAAAATGTCAAAGGGGGTCAAAAAAGTCAAATAAGACGGCCTTTTTAGCGGGGCAAAGTTACGGCAGGACACCCATAAAAACAGGGCTTTATTAAGGCTGGGGATAAGCCGTGAAATGCCGTTCTTTGCAGCATGCAGGAAAAATTGTTACAGAACTGGCAAAAGAAATCGGGTGAACGGGTAAAGGAGTACAAGAAATTCCTGCACCGGGCAGACAAGAACAAAACCCTGCGGCAGCTGCCCGACCTTAATGAACAAGCCTTTGCCAAAATTGATTGCCTGCAATGCGCCAACTGCTGCAAAAACTATTCACCCCGCTTTACCCCGCCGGACATTAAACGAATCAGCAAATACCTGGACATGAAAGAGGGTGATTTTAAGGATACCTACCTGAAGGTGGATGAAGACGGCGATAATGTGACCAAAACCAAACCCTGTCCCTTTCTCGGAGCAGATAATTATTGCAGCATCTACGAAGTACGCCCTTCCGACTGTGTCCGCTTTCCCTACATGGAGGATGACTTTATGTTGAAGCGGCAGCCGCTGGTATTAAAGAACATCAGCTTTTGTCCTATCACTTATTATGTGATCGAAAAACTGATCGAGGTGGAAAGAGGGAAGCAACCTTAAGCTTGTCGAAAAAGCAGGTATTAATCTTTTATACAACGTACAGACAAACCTTCATTTTTGAACGTACTACCCCATCCTGCGACAGGAGAATCGTGACGTAAACTTCTATAATGGGCGTATAGCGGATTCGTAGATTCTTCGGTAGCACTCCACCAAAAACCGAAATAGCGTAAGCCAGAAAAGTAACCAGGGGCTGAATTGGTTCTCATTCCACCAGGCATACCATTGAGGCCACTGCTATTATCAGTTCCGGCGTTCGGACTCATCCAATATTCTGTACCGGCCTTTTTCATTTTACCTCCTGCAACCGTGTAGTCGCCAAGAAAATACTGGAGCGCAAACCATTCTTCATACGTTGGAATATGCCAGCCAACGGGAGCTATTTTTCTGGCATCTCCTGCAGCCAGCCAATTATAAAGATGACCGTAGGTTTCCGAATTGCTGTCTATGTTATAATAATTACAATAGGCACCGATGGTGGAATTCAGCCAGGCAGTTTGATCTGTTATCTTCATTATCGGGTCACCATTCCGGTAACGGGTAACTTTTAAGTTTTCAACCATCCAAACCTGGCTGCCAATGGTTACCGTATTATAAACGTTGCCGTCTATGTCTGTTACAGTTTCTTTTATTTCTTCCTTTTTGCAACCTGGAAAAGCTACGAGCATAAGAAAGATCAGTAAAGCAGCATGTTGTTTCATTTTGACAGCGTAGATTAAAATCTGCGCTAAACTAATTTCTTATTAGCCTGTATCAATCGTCCATTTGAAGGTTTAACACAAAATTACTTCCCCGTCAACTCATCCCATGCCGCACCAAGCGGTCGTTGTATTCCATCCGTCTTCCATTCTTCACCACCGGGAATAAGGGTGGCTTTTAAAAATTCTTCTTTGGTTTTCCCTGATCTTATTGCGTCGTCTGTAAACTTCAGCACATTGCCGAGATAATCCCGGAAAGCTTTCACATCATCGGCGGTGCCTGTCACTTCATAGCCGGTGGCGGCATGGCCAAATACATACCGGGTTTCTTTTGTAAAAGTGGACAGGCCTTTGTCCAGCACCTGCATCCAGCTTTTAATATTGGCACCGGCACCACGATCTACGTAGGGATGGCGGCGATTAAACACCAGGTCGCCGCAATGAACAATATTTGCTTTTTCAAAATGCACAAAGCTGTCGCCATTGGTATGTGCAGCGCCAAAATAGTACAGGGTGATCCGTTCATTGCCCAGTTTACGGCTCCAGCTATCTATATAGGTAACGTTGGGATAAAGCTGTTTGTCCTCAGACTTGTTTTGTATAGCAGATTTTTTCTGATTCTTTTTAGAGTTGTCATGAGCAACGATGGTCCATACCTGGCCTTTGAATGCAATATTACCACCAGTGTGATCGCCATGATGGTGTGTATTGATAAGCAACTTGAAAGGCTTTGGTGTTTTCTTTTTCAATTCATCGATCAGGTGCTTGCTCTGCTCGGGGAACTGGGTATCAACTACTGCAATACCTCTTTTTGATAACAGGAAAGCAATGGTGCCTCCTTTTTCGGTAAAGATGCCGATGTCCTTTGTCAGCATGGTTATCTTCCAGGGGTCTTCAAATAAACCTGCTAATAATTTTTGATTGGCCAATGTTAAGGCACCAAATGTTAAGGCAGTGTTTTGGAGGAAGGAGCGGCGATTCATGGTGGGTGATGTTTATTAGTTAATTGGTTGATTGGTTTATTAGTCTTTATAGTTTGGGGTGTCTTTTGTTTGTTTGAAGTTACAGTTTTTGCTGTGAGAATCTGACCCACCCCTTTATTTGTGTTCTTTAATGTAATATGTTGCTGCCCCTCCCGGGAGGGGATTATTACAGCACCTGCCATCCAATTGCCTTATTTACCACTCCGGCAATTGCACCCAATGCAGCGTTGATGGTATCTTCCACTGCAATTAATCCCAACCCTATAATACTGAG
>JBEBIF010000276.1:0-4940 GCA_040080515.1 Chitinophagaceae bacterium
TGTATAAGAGACAGGAGTTCAGGTAGCCATTCAAATGCACCAGCATGGCGGGATCGATCGTTACTTCCCGTACCAGTGTTTTAAAGCTTCCTAATATATTAGTGCGCAACAGATCATGATGCCGGTATAAGAACTGGGCATTGTCCACTTCTGATTCCTGTACGGAAAAATGATGATGCCAGAAGAGCACCATTTTTTCCTGGATGCTTCTTGTTTGATTGATGATCAGCCCGGCCCACCATTTTTTCATACTGTCTATCCGGCGGCCATTTATTTGTCCTCTTATCTCTACGGCACTGGCAATGTTGGGATCGTTCACCCATGTTTGCCCGATGGCCACACCAAGGTCATCATAAAAAACGCCGTCATCTTCCAGCAGTCCATAATCTCTTACGGGCGGGCTTGGCGTTGTTATATTATTCAATAACTCATCTACGGCAGCGCCGGGAGACAGGGTGAGGAAGTGATCGATGTCTGCTTTGGCAGCGCCAAACATCGTTCGCTTCAGCAGGTGCGTTACTTCATTTACTGTCCAGGCACCGGTATAGGGGGCCAAACCTGCAAATACAGCGCTGCGGGTGCGTTGTACTTTTCTGCCTGAATTTCCTTTCCGGGCATTTTTGAAGAATTCTCTTCTGTCCATAAGTAAAAGTTTACCAAGAGTAAAAAATGATTATCGTATCAATACAAAAGTTCCTTTCTGTTGATGCGGTTTGTTCTGCAGGTCTTTATAATCCACCAGGTAAATAAATACACTGGAGGGCTGCAGCATTCCTTTGAAATAGCCGTTCCATCGCTGGTACATGCTGGTGCTTTTGAAAACGATCTCGCCATTGCGGTTGAATACCTGCAACTGGTAGCCTTCGGGCACTTTGCCGAGCGGTCCGAACAGATCATTTCGTCCATCACCATTGGGTGTAAATCCGGTGGGAATATTTACGAGGGCATCGTTTAGTACCACTACCACAAACTGGTCGGGCACTTCGCAGCCATCGGGTGATGTATTGGTGGCGGTATATATGGTGGTGATCCGTGGTGAAGCTACAGGGTCGGTGCAATTGGTGCAACTGAGTGAACTGTGTGCATTCCAGATCACCGTACCATTACCATTAGAATGAAGCGTAACACTCTGGCCAATGAAAATGGTATCTGCTTTCCGGATACTGTCAAACGGACCGCTTACCGGAACAGGGATGTATTTTACAAATGCAGAATCATACCCGCACATATCCTGCAGTGTATCGCTGAACGGAACGAAAGCACTCATATTACAAACCACAGAATCTTTACTGAGTGAGTCCGGCAGTTTTAATTTGATAAGGGCAAAGTCGGCATCGCCATAGGTAGTGTTGAAGTCGCCATCATCTGATTCAGAATCTCCTGCCAGGTAATATTCTTTCTTAGCAGGATCGCTGATCATAAAGCGCAGATGATCATTTGCCCGGCCGCCCCAGTTTTGTTTCCATACTACAGTACCTGACTGGCTGAGTTTGACCGTCCAGTAATCTCCATCTCCGAGGGCGCCGGTAATATCGCCATCACCGGAATAAGAAACACCACCAATGATATAGCCGGTACCATCTGTAATGATGGTTTTGGCATATTCGGCATCAGTGCCGCCTAATACTTTTTGCCAGTTGAGTTTTCCTTTCTGGTCCACATTGATTACCCAATAATCCTGGCTGCCTTTGGCGCCGCTTACATCACCATCGGTAGAAGTGGTGTAGCCGGCGAGTGTTAAGGAACCATCGGCACCTTTGCTCATGCAGTAGGCCACATCATTTTGTGAGCCACCAAAGATCTTGCTGAGTATCTTATTGCCACTGGCATCGATTGCCAGCAGCCACATGTCGTAGTTTTTTTGATTGGGCGGAATATCTCCGTCTATAGAATTGGTGAAGCCGGCGAGAAATGTAATGCCGTTGATGACCTCAATATCAAACAGCTCTTCATTTTTTGTACCTCCAAAACAACGGCTCCATTGCAGGGTGCCGGTTGCATTTATTTTTATCAGCACACCATCGGTATAGGTGCCGGTGCTGTGATTGCCTCTTATATCTCCGTCATTAGAAGTAGAAGAGGCGGCAATTAAAAAGCCGCCATCCGTTGTCAGTTCAATA
Organism: Chitinophagaceae bacterium; assembly: GCA_040080515.1. Taxonomy (GTDB): domain Bacteria; phylum Bacteroidota; class Bacteroidia; order Chitinophagales; family Chitinophagaceae; genus JJ008. The sequence goes on from JBEBIF010000276.1 coordinate 2,121, forward strand.
TGATTGCCGATATCCAACCCGGAGCCGCCATATCTTTTTTGCCATTCGAGGGTTCCGTTTGCGGCGAGTTTCAACAACCAGATATCTTTGGTGCCGCCAAAGCCGGGGGTAACGCCGCCATCGGTGGAATTAGTTTCTCCCAATACCATGTAACCGCCGTCTGCTGTTTGCACCACATCTCTTGCACTTTCATAATTGGTGCCGCCAAATGATCTTTCCCATTGGATGACGCCGCATTTATCAAGCTTTAAAACCCAGAGGTCCCAGTAGTCACGGTTAGGCTGCGGGCTTACATCACCGCTACGGGAGTCGGTGTAGCCAACGACGATAGTGCCGCCATCACTGGTAAATTTTATGGAATAAGGGATATCTACATTGTTGCCACCGTAATGCATAGCCCAGTGCCGGGGAGGCAGTTGTGCACAGAGCGTTGCCGGAGCAAGGAGGCAAATAAGGTATAGTAGTTGGAATGTGTTTCTCACAAGTTGGCGGTTCATAGAATAAATAATCAGCGTTCATATGCAAGGATTATGCTAAAAGGAGATTTGTGTGGATAATTTTTATTTTTCCCGGATTATTTTTTTGATGATGGACTGGTTGGCCGTTGCCGGATGAGAATTTTACTGAGGGTTTTTCCTGTGCCGACCTTTGAAAATCATTTATATATACTACCGCCTCCTGCGGACAACGTATTATTGGAACGCTGGTGACGCGGATGGAGCGGATAAAAACAGATTTTTGTGTTGCTGCACAACATAACCGGGTACACAAGTTCTTCATATTTATCCTGAGGGTATATTTATTCTGCGGAGCAGAATAATATCCGCCTTTTATCCGCTCCATCCGCGTCATCAGCGTTCCAATTCTCTCCAGCTACGCAGTAGTCAGGATATTTTATTTTGAAAATACCTGCACGCCTGCTGAATGCCGCATTGTTCGCATTTGGGATTGCGGGCCAGGCACACATAGCGGCCATGGAGTATGAGCCAGTGATGGGCTTTATGTATAAGTGCTTCAGGAATATTTTTTACCAGTTCTTTTTCTACGGCCAGTGGAGTGGATGCGGTTTGTGGTACCAGGCCAATTCTTTTACTTACCCTGAATACATGGGTATCCACCGCCATATTTGGTTGCTGATCTATAACAGACGTGATCACATTAGCGGTCTTCCGGCCTACTCCCGGCAGTTGTACCAATTCTTCTACCGTCATCGGTATCGCTCCATCAAACTGTTCCATCACTTTGGTGGCCATGCCTATAAGGTGTTTGGTTTTATTATTCGGGTAAGAGATGCTTTTGATAAAAGGAAAGAGTTCATCCACTGTGGCCTTACTCAATGATCGTACATCAGGATATTTTTCAAAAATGGCGGGAGTGGTCAGATTCACCCGTTTGTCGGTGCACTGTGCGGAGAGAATGACGGCCACCAGCAACTGGTAGGGATCGGAGAAGGTCAGTTCTGTTTCTGCGACAGGCATATGCTGTTCGAAGTAGTCGATGACAAAACGGTACCGTTCGGTGCGGGTCATGCTGCAAGATAGTGGTGAATGGTGAAAAGTGAATATTAGCCTATTGGCAGACAGTGATGCTAAACTGTATAGAAAACGCACCGTTGCACCAAAAACATGCATCGTTGCAGAAATTCATGCACCGTTGCGCAAAAACAGGCATCGTTGGCAAAAAACATGCACCGTTGCATCAAAAAGATGCGCCGTTGCACCAAAAACATGCACTGTTGACAAAATTCATGCGCAGTTGCATCAAAAAGATGCACCGTTGCGCAAAAAACATGCATCGTTGCCAAAATTCATGCTCCGTTGCACCAAAAAGATGCACCGCTGCACCAAAAACATGCATCGTTGCCAAAAAACATGCACCGTTGCACCAAAACATGCATCGTTGCCAAAATTCATGCTCCGTTGCACCAAAAACATGACTCCTTTAGGAACATCACTTCGTTGGGAGAGATAAGTATGTTGCGGGCTCCGTGACTTTTACAAAAAGTGAAGAGCTTTTATTACTGATACCGCTTCGCTTTCAAATAAGTTCTTATGGCAGCGGGAATCCTTTTGAACAGGTCCAGCGTATAATTTCCACTGGCATTGGCTTCTGTTTCCAGGCTGGCAACCGTGGTAATATAATTACGCCAGGCATCCCGGCCTGCACCGCTGGTGCTGTAGAGCGCATTGTTGTTGGGCATATTTACCACCAGCACCGTGGCGGTGGTGTCTATACGGGTGGTATCGTTGTTTCCTTTTGGCAATACCAGTATTACTTTCCATATTTTTTCAGGTACCGTCACCCTGCCAGCATCAATGGTAGTAACATAGGTGCCGGCAGAATTGAACCCACCCGTGCCAAAGCTGCCCATCAATATATAGGCTTCTTTATTTCCGCCCACCAGCGTGGTACGGGTAAAACCTTCCAGTTCATCCCAGGGGCCCTGGTTCAGGTTGGGTGCCTGGGGTATCATATTGGTCATTAAAAAAGTAGAAGAATTAGCGGCAACGGTGGAGGTGCGGTCGCCTGAGGGACAATTGTGTCCCCTGTCGAAATTGGTTCCCGTGTAAGAACTGTTTTGCACCTGGTAGTAACCGGCTGGCAGATCAGTATCGGGTCTGAAATCATCCTGGCGGGGTGTGCCTCCGAGGTCTTCACTTTGCAAATGCCAGGCGACCCAGTTGGATATGCCCCGTTGTTCATTATATCCTATCTTATAATAGGCACTGTTCTTTAAATAGTTGGTAGAAAAAGTAGCATTGGTTTGCGCTTCTGTGGGGTTGCCATATAATATGGGGTCATTATCTGCCAGCACTACCG
>JBEBIF010000023.1:0-20526 GCA_040080515.1 Chitinophagaceae bacterium
TATAGAGGATACCTGCAGGATGATAGACTGGATTGAGGCGCATAACGAAATCGAAGGGACCTGCAATTGTTGTTCTCCAAATCCTGTTTCAAACAATGAGTTCATGCAAACCCTCCGAAAAGTCACTAACACAAAATTCGGGCTTCCTGCATTTGAGTGGATGCTGACAATGGGTGCTGCCATAATCGGTACTGAAACTGAGCTGGTTTTAAAAAGCAGATGGGTGATTCCGACTAAAATATCAGAAACTGGCTTTGTGTTTAAATACCCATTGCTCGAAGATGCTTTTTCTGATATTATAAGTAAAGTACCCCGCAAACAATACCAGTTATTTTGAATAAAAAAATACCTCTTAGTTTTACAAAATGACAGCAAAGAAAACATTGGTACTCGGCGCCTCCGATAATCCTTCCCGCTATAGCTACCTGGCCATTCAACGTTTACGCAATCACGGACACCCGGTTGTTGCCATCGGCCGCAAGTTTTCCCGGGTAGCTGATATTTCTATTGATACCGAAAAGAAACCATTCGATGATATTGATACCATAACCATGTATCTCAGCCCCACCCACCAGCAGGAATATTATAATTACATCCTTTCACTAAAACCAAATCGTATTATCTTCAACCCAGGAGCGGAAAACGACGAACTGAGCACCCTGGCCGAACAACAAGGCATTCAAACTATCGAAGCCTGCACTCTCGTAATGCTAAGTACTAATCAGTACTAAATCGTAGATAATCAACCAGTATATCGAAACTTTACGAATTCCTCCGGGTACTAGCCCTCTTTCTTTCTGATTTCTTCCTATGGGGTTTGGATGAGTTAGAAACTTTATTGAACCTTGTAGTACCGTCCCCCGATGAAAACAGCAGCCCTAACCAGGCTGGCTAACAATATCCTCTTGACCCTAAAAAAGTTACAATGAAAAACCTTCGTACCTCTTTACTGTGCGTATGCATCAGTATCATCGGCTTCAGTGCTGCGGCACAAAATCAGGACACTCCTGCTTTGAATGAACCTGATTACAACAAACCGAAATTATTTGCGGCCCATCCGGACCAGATCCCTGTTAATTTAACAAACATCAATGCCCTGCTGTCAAGTTCTGTCGGCAATGCTGTTGATATGAATGTGAGTGCCACCACTTCATTCCGTTTTACCGGTGAAGTGATCTCCACCGTGTCCAAGTATCAGAACAGGATCATCAGTGTAGTTATACGGTCCTCCAATTTCAGCGGGGCCATCTTTTCTATTTCAAAGATCACCAACGACAATGGCACCATCTCCTACACCGGCCGCCTGATCAGCAAACGGTTTGGGGATGTGTATGAGCTGAAAGAGCTCAACGGCTCCTTTGTACTGGTGAAAAAAAATTATTACGAATTGATCAATGAATAAATAACTGACCCGTTTTTACATCCGTATCCTTTCATCCATTTTGTACCTATTGAAAAATCTTTAATTCGTCTTGTTATGAAAAACCTATTCAGATCCGGCATATTACTGCTCTGTTTGTGGAGCACTACTGCCGCAAATGCTCAGGTGCCAAAACTCAGCAGCTTTCCGTCTGCCACACCCGTTATCTTCCTCGATTTTGACGGACATACAGTGGATGGCACAGGCTGGAATTATGATGGCCCTATTGTTTGTGCTCCCTCTACCCTCAGCAATACACAAATAAATATTGTATTCAACAGGGTGGCTGAAGATTACCGCCCTTTCAACGTAAATATTACAACCGACTCCACTGTTTATCTTGCAGCGCCATTAAACAGGAGGATGCGTGTCATCCTCACGGCTACCTATGAATGGTTTGGCGCCACCGGCGGAGTTGCCTTTCCCGGCACCTTTAATGATGGTGATGATACCCCCTGCTTTGTTTTCTCTTCTCTTTTTGGCGGCGATAGTCTTACTACCCGGCCCAAGAATGTAGCAGAAGCTGCTTCTCATGAAGCCGGTCATACCTTAGGTTTGTATCACCAGTCCACCTATAATGCCAGCTGTGTTAGAACCGCAGAATACAATGCCGGTACCGGTGTTGGTGAAATTGGCTGGGCACCGATCATGGGTGTGGGCTACTATCAGAATATGACCTTGTGGAACCTGGGCCCTAATCCTTACGGTTGTAACAATATGCAGAACGATCTTTCTGTGATCACTAATACTGATATCTGGGAAACAAATGGCATCACTTTCCGTACAGACGATCATGCTTCCAGTTTTGCAGCATCCACAACAGCGACTTTTGTAAACAACCAGTTCAATGTAAATGGTGTGGTGGAAAACAATACCGACCAGGACATGGTTAAGTTTACGATGCTGGCCAACGGTCAATTCCAGCTTAATGCCACCCCCTACAGTGTGGGCAGTAACAATTCCGGCTCCAACCTCGACATGCAGGTTACCCTGTACAGTCCTTCGCAAACACAACTGAACGTATATAACCCCGGCACCTTGCTGAGTTCTATTATTGACACCACACTTAATGCAGGAACGTATTACCTGAAAATAGAAGGCCGTGGTAATATATATGCACCTAACTATGCCAGCCTCGGATCGTATGCATTAGCAGGACAAGCATCTTTTGGCAGCCCTCTTCCCTTAAGACAATTGAAACTGAATGGACAACTGGTGGGTGATAAACACCAGCTCAACTGGATCATTGATGCTGATGAGCAGGTAACGCAACTGATCATTGAAAAATCAGCTGATGGCGTTTACTTCTCCCCGGTAACACAAACCGATAATGCGGCCCGTTCCTTTATATACCGCCCCAATGTGGCAACCACGCTGCAATACCGGCTGAACGTAACATTCGACAATGGCAAACAATACTATTCTAATATCATCACCCTGAGAAAAGCCGGTGCCGCTGTAAGGCCCCAATTAGTAAGTAACCTGGTTAGCAACAATACCATTGCTGTTACCAGCCCCGGGGCTTACAGCTACCTGCTTTATGATATGGCAGGTAAACCGGTACGAAAAGGCCAGCTGACCAATGGATACAATACGATCAATACAAGCGGCATTACCGCAGGTATGTATATGATCCGGTTTGCAGGTGCTGATGAACAATGGACTGATAAACTGATCCTTCAATAATTTTTTTCCGGTTCTGGTAACAGAACTTTAATCCGTACCCCATTGCTGTTAAGAGGTTTTCCTGTAACTTAGGAAAACCTCTTTTTATATGATCTGGAGAAAATTTAATGGCGACCCGATTGAATTACCCATTATGGAAGCTGTTGAAAATGCCATCAAACGGGAAACCCAAAAAGGTTTCCGCTTAAAAGTTTGCATCGGCACCGATTCACAGGTAAAGGGAAAGGAAACAGAATTTGCCACCGTAATTGTTTTTTTACGGGAAGGACATGGCGGCTTTATGTTCATTCACAATGAAAAGACAAGGCACCAGTTCACCATCAAAGAACGCATGCTGATGGAAGTGGCAAAAAGCATTGAAATTGCTTATGAACTCTGCAACCTGTTTACCCGGTATAATGTGGATATGGAAGTGCATGCCGACATCAACACCAATCCCAGTTTTAAGAGTAATGATGCGCTCAAAGAAGCGATGGGCTACATTCTCGGGATGGGTTTTGCATTTAAAGCAAAACCAGAAGCATTTGCCAGCAGCAGCTGTGCGAATAAAGTAGTGAACTAAAAAATCCTGCGACTGATGCAGGTACTGATACGGGGGCTACCCTGTACATGACCTCTACTCCCCTGTTTTTTTCTTTCTTCGACGGCTCAACCCCACAACCAGGATAACCAGCATTGCTACTCCAAAAATGATCTGCCGGATAGCGGTCTTCTTTTGCTTTGCCTTGTTCTCTTTTTGCAGGCGCACAAAATAATCGGTGCTTGTTCTTACTTGTTGTTTGATAAGGGCTGTATCTGTAAGTTGCAGGTTCTGTATCACACTGTCTCTTCTTTTTTTCAAATGATCCATAATGGAATCCCTGCGTTGTTCTCTTTTTTCACTGGTGCTGGTGGTATCACCGGGGCTGCAAAAGACAACGCTGGTTGACAATAGAAAAAGTGCCAGCAGAAACGATTTCATAACTGATCTGTTATAGCTGAAGGATGGTGTGAAAGCAAGGGTGCCGAAGCAGCATTCCTACTCCGCATCAGGGTGACTGGTAGGTACTGCTTTATATTGCTGTGCCAGTTGATGTGAGACTTTTGATATTCCTGAACCAGAATACATTTTCTCTATCTTTTTGCTGTCTTCCTGGGCAAGGGCGAAAGTGATCAGTACCATCACAAAAAGCACTACCACAATATTTCGCTCGGAAAAATTTGATTTCATAAGTGGCTTATAGTTGTATGCAAAGTAATCGATATTCTCTGATAAAAAGAATACCCCGTTTCAGGTATTTTCACCTAAAGCTTTGTAAAACTGCTGTTTAGGCCTCCAATATACTCCAGTATTTCTTTTCTCCCCTCTCTTTTTACAGCTGAGGTAATAAAATAAGGCGGCGCCTCTTCCCAGGTTTCCAGCAGGGTCTTTAAAAACAGTTCTACATTTCTTACCGTAGCACCGGGTTTGTTTTTATCCTTTTTGGTAAATACCAGCACAAATGGCGTTTCCCACTCTCCCAGCTGGTTGATAAACTCCAGGTCTATGGCCTGTGGTGTCAGCCGGCTGTCGATCAGCACAAATACACAAACGAGGTTTTCCCGTTTCCGGATGTAGGATTCTATCATATTACCCCAGTTATTGCGGGCCTTTTGTGATACGGTGGCTGCGTACCCATAGCCTGGCAGATCAGCAATATTCCAGTTCACCGGTTTTCCTCTTTTTTCCTTTTGTGCCTGGATGGCCGGTGAGGTCACTTCAAAATGATTGATAAGCTTTGTTTTTCCCGGGGTAGCAGAGGTTTTGGCCAGGTTTATCTGCCCGGTAATCATATTGATCAGTGATGATTTGCCCACGTTACTCCTCCCGATAAAAGCATATTCCGGCTTATCTGCGGGGGGGCAGTCTTTATAAGTGGGGCTGCTGATGATGTATTTGGCACTCGTTACTTCCATCCGGTAAAGGTAACAGGCATGAACTACAAGAAGTAAATGAAAATTTTGATGGGCAAAAAAGGAATGGGAACGCTGATGACGCGGATCAGGCGGATGAAAGCGGATTTTTGTATTGATAAATAATATATCCGGATGTATAAGTTTTAAATCCCACCTTTTTCCCGGAGCATCCATTTGTTCTGCAGAGCAGAATAAAATCCGTTTTCATCCGCTCAATCAGCGTCATCAGCGTTCCAATATTCACAAAACCAACATCAAAAAATCAGAAACCAGCCCTACCTTTGCACCCCATGTCAGAACCCCTACCACACGATAATATCATCCCCTTCAAAAACTCGGGTAAAAGCAAGAAGGAGCAGGTGGCTATGATGTTTGATAAGATAGCGGGTAAATATGACCGGCTGAACCGTTTTTTATCGGCCCGCACAGATATTGGCTGGCGCAAAAAAGCCATCCGGATGCTTAATAAGGATAACCCCCAGCATATACTGGATGTGGCTACGGGTACCGGGGATATGGCCCTGCTGGCCTATAAAATGCTCCGGCCAGAGCAGATAACGGGTATTGATATTTCAGAAGGCATGCTGGAATTGGGAAGAAAAAAGGTTGAAAAAGAAGAACTTGGGGATAAAATCCACTTACAGAGCGGTGATTCAGAAACAATAATGTATGGTGAAAATACGTTTGATGCCGTGATGGTGGCATTTGGAGTTCGCAACTTTGAAAACCTTGAAAATGGACTGGCAGAAATGCTAAGGGTACTGAAACCGGGCGGCAGATTGATCGTATTGGAATTTTCGAAACCCCGGCGGCGTGCTGTAAAAAGTTTTTACAACCTGTATATGGGCATAGTGGCGCCACAGGTGGCCCGATGGTTCCGTCAAAACAAGGAAGCCTATCAATACCTGTGTGAGTCGGCCAATGCTTTTCCGGATCGCCATTTATTTACTGACATTTTAAAAAAAGTGGGCTACATCGATACAGATTATAAACCCCTGAGCCTTGGAATATGCTGTATTTACTCCGGAAGAAAGCCCGCTATGGCAGGCACACCTTTATAAGAGCCCTCACCGTATCCTTGTTACTGTGTGGCAGCCTCTTGCTCCCACAGCATTCCAGTGCACAGTTGTTTGGTAAAAAAGAACTGTACATGACCGATCATGATTCCAAGCCTTATTACTTCGGCATGACCCTTGGCATGAGTTCTGCCCGCTTCCAGATAGAACAGCATCCCCGCTTTTTATTGTATGATAGTGTGCTGGTAGCAGAGCCGATCAATTCCGGCGGCGTTACATTAGGATTGAATGTCACAGCCCGTCTTTCCGATCGTTTTCAATTGCGTTTCAATCCACAGCTTGGCTTTGTGGAACGGAACCTTTATTACAAATTGAAATATCCTGACCTGGATGGAAAACTGGAAGTGACCACAAAAGTAGAATCCATTATCATGTCATTCCCTTTTCAGCTCAAATTTCAAAGCGACCGCATTGGTAATTTCAGGGTGTATACCCTCCTCGGTATTAAAGCGGATATTGATATGGCCAGTAATGCCCGTGCCCGCAAGGCTGAAGACCTGGTAAAGATCGAAAAGTATGATTTCGGTCCCGAGTTTGGCATTGGCTTCAACTTCTTCTTCCAGAGTTTTATATTTTCCCCGGAGCTAAAGATCAGCAACGGACTAAAGAACCTGCATGCCCGTGATGAGAATCTCAAATTCTCCAATGTGCTGGACAAGATCCAATCCCGGATGATCATATTTACTATTCACCTTGAAGGGTAAAAAGATTTGCCCCAGTAACATTGAATATCTGAGCACAGGGCCCTTCGGGCTACTCAGATAGGAAAGTTTTGCCACGAATAGCACGAATGAATACAATTAAAGACAAATCGAAGCTGCTTCGCAGATAATTATATTTATCTCTCGCCAGGGCGCTAAGCCGCAAAAAAAACCTTTTGCGCCGCTGCGCCTTTGCGAGATTCACCTATTGCCCTGCGGGCAATACAATTGGCTTAGCTATCAAAAATCAAAGTCCCGCCGCTGCATATTCCATCTCACTCCAAATGTGATAACAGAACTATTGCGGGAAGTGATGGGAGCCGTCTTTGTATCCTGCTTACGGTATTGTGCATTCAGTTCGATAAAGAGGTTCTCCCGCCATTCATACGATAGCAGCAAAGAAGCCAGCAGTACATTGGTCTTCCAGCCACTGCCGATGCTAAATCCGTAATCATCTATCCTGTAAGCAGGCGTATTGGGAAAGAAGATATTACTGCCATAACTTTTGGCGCTGCTGTCCCGCCCCTGTGTGTAATAGATCAGTTTACCCACCACCATCCACTTAGGTGCCGGCTGATAACGGGCTATACCGATGAACTCACTAAAATTGGCCCCCAATGGATGTGCCAGCGGCTGGTTGTAATGCGTGTAATTAGCTGTCGAATCGCCATGCGAATAAGTGAACGGCCGCACCCGGTTATGCTCCAGTTGCAGATCAAGGTTGCTGATACCAAAGGCATCAATATATTTAGCGCCGAGCTGTATGCCAAACTTATTGGCCCACCAGCCATTCCCCGCTTTGATCTCTGAGAGGTTGAATTCATCCAGTAAGAGCTGACCATACAACTGTATTTTCTTTTTCAAATTCGCTTTCACATCCAGCCCTACTACTGAGTTATCAAAACTTCCGTTTTGCTGCTCAATAGAACGGTAGAAGATGATGGGATTCAGGTAGCCAAAGTCGAACCGGTTTTGCCGGCCAAAGATCACGCCTTCAAACAAACCGATGTTCAGCCATTTGGTGATGTTGATATCCAGGTGGTGCATGGCGGCATACTTTTTACCGATCAGTTTGTCCCCCACCCTGTTGTCTGCATTATGCAGCTCCATAAAAAGATTCTGGTAATTGAACTTCCAGATGCGGGTGTTCAGTTTCAGAAAAAGGTTGCTGTTGCCAAAATCGCTCAGGTATAAACTGCGGTATCCGTTACCGATAAAATTCCGGTCGTAGCCAAAAGCCACATCAATATATTTGGTCACATTGAAAGTAAAGTACCCTCTTGCATCAAAATAATCGTAGCCGGTTATTTTAAAGTCTTTATAAAAACCGGCACCGGGCACCGCCCTTCTTGCCGTTATATACTCCCGGACATAAGAAGGTACTTTTTCCTGGTTATCTGTAATAGTGGAAAAGAACCCGATCTTATTGGCCAGTCTTCCCCGGATGGAAACACCCCGTGTATTTTGATACAGCGTTTGCTCATTATCACTTTCCTTAGAAATGGTGACCTGTATGATGGGATTGATCACCAGGTCAAAATCTTTTATATGCACTTCATACAGGCTGGCAGGAGTGGTATAAAAATTCTTGAGTATAGGTTTCTTAGAAGCATATTTAGCCCTGTCCGCCTCGGGTATATACTCCAGGTTATTCATAAAAACCCGGTTCGCATTGTACGCATCCACTTTGGAAAGGGTTTTTCCGAATTGCTGCATATAATGACTCACGGCATTTACGGTATGCCTGCGGCTGAATGGTTTTGTTTTGGAAAAATTGAAGAAGGAATCGGTCTTGCTTTTTATTTCCATCCGCTCCATCAAAATGGTAGCTTTATCGCCCTGCGGCAAGTAAGTACTTTGCGAAAAAGCAGAAATTGGAAGCAGGATAAGTGCAAGTCTTACAAGGGTTTGTTTAAATTGCATGGGTATTGGCTTTGACTTAATTTTCAGCAAACAAGATATGCAAAAATACCTGATTAAGAATATACAGGTTGTCAACGAAGGCAGCATTAAAGCGGCAGATGTGTTGATAACAGGCGGGCGGATTGAAATGATTCAATCACGGATTAGTGGGATTAATGCGGATTGCACAGAAATAGATGGCGAAGGCAAATATCTCTTTCCGGGTTGTATAGACGACCAGGTACATTTCAGAGAGCCGGGGTTGACGCACAAGGCCACTATCTATACAGAAGCCAAAGCAGCAGTGGCCGGTGGCGTTACCAGTTTTATGGAAATGCCCAATACGATTCCCAATGCACTCACGCAGCAACTGCTGGAAGATAAATACCATATCGCTTCGCAAACCTCATTGGCCAATTACTCCTTTTATATGGGCACCGGTAATGATAACCCGGATGAAGTATTGAAGACGAATGACAAAAGAAAGTCTGTTTGTGGTATCAAGATATTCATGGGCAGCAGTACTGGCAATATGCTGGTGGATAATCCCAATACGCTGGATAAGATATTCCGGGAGAGTGAAGTGCTGATAGCCACACATTGTGAAGATGAAAGTATCATTAAAAGAAACCTGGAGAAGATCAAAGCCACCGGAAGAGAATTGACTGCCGCCGATCATCCCCTCATACGGGATGAAGAGGCCTGTTATGAATCGTCCTTGTACGCCATCCAGATCGCCAAGAAATACAGTACCCGGCTTCATATTTTACATATCAGTACGGAGAAAGAATTGCAATTGTTCACCAATTTGTTTCCGTTAAAAGATAAACGCATTACTGCCGAAGTGTGTGTGCATCACCTGCATTTTACCAGTGATGATTATGCTGCATTAGGCAACCAGATAAAATGCAACCCCGCCATCAAAGCGCCGCATAATAAAGAGGCGCTGTGGAAAGCATTGCTTGATGACCGGCTGGATGTGATCGCTACGGATCATGCACCACATACATTGAAAGAGAAAGGATTGTTTCGTGACACCGACGGTTATATTAAGCCTCTCCCGGGCGGAGGTGGTTTGGAGGGGGCACATGCCGGGCTTCCGCTGGTGCAGCATCCCTTATTATTAATGCTCCACTATCATAAACAAGGAAAGATCAGCCTGGAAAAGATAGCTGAAAAGATGAGCCATGCCGTAGCTGATTGTTTCCAGGTAAAAGAAAGGGGCTATATAAGGGAAGGTTATCATGCCGACCTGGCAATTGTGGACCTGAACCAATCCTCCACCGTGACCAAAGAAAATATTTTATACAAATGCGGCTGGAGTCCTTTAGAGAATTTTACGTTTCCTGCATCTATTACTCATACGTTTGTGAACGGGCATTTGGTGTATGATAAGGGGGTGTGGGATGAATCGGAGAAAGGGGAAAGGCTGGAGTTTGACAGATGAATTATCAGATGACAGATGATAACTGACAGATGATAATTTTTCAAAGAAGAAAATGGCTTTAAGAGTAATAATTTTCATCAGAGAAATGTGTAAGTGGAGTAGCGACTTTATAATTATAAAGAATTATCATCTATCATCTGTCCGTTATCATCTGGATTAACATGCAAATCGACAACACCACCTTCTCCGACATTTCCATCTTTCATTCTGAAGAGGAGTTTTCTATATTTCATAAACTCAATTTCACCCGTACCGTAGGCGGCAGGGAATGGTTGCGCAAATTCTTCAGCGAGCCACATGATGACCTGAAGAAGATCATCGGCACACAAAGGGTGATCCGCACTTTTATGGAGCATGTGAATCACTGGCCGATGGACATAAGCAATGGCACCGTGCTGGTGATGGACAAGTTCATGGATTATTCTCTCGATCCGATCAGCGAAGCCCCCGCTTCTTTCAATAACCTGTTTTATAAAATGCTGCACAGCGAAGATTATTCGATGGTGAAATATTCTGTCACCCACTTCGCTGACTTCTACCGGGGCATCCGAAAGATAGCAGAGCTGCTGGATGGATTGGACCTGCCCGTCAATATTCAATTATATATCGACCGGATACAAGGATTGCTGAAAGAACAACCACTGCAACGGTTATCGGAGACAGAACCCGGTCAAAAATTTTCAGTACGGCAGAATTTATATTTTGGTTATCATCTCCGTGGCCGGCATAAAACAGGCACCCTGGAATTGATTGATATCTACAGTCGCCTGGATGCCTGGTACTCTATGGCAGTGGCGGTGAAAACCTATGGCCTCACCTTCCCCGAGTTTGTGGAGCAGCAAACGCCGATGGTGGATGCCACCGGTCTATACCATATCCTTTTACCCAAACCGGTAGCTTATGATCTGCAGATGAACCCGGAGCATAATTTTCTTTTTCTTACCGGCGCTAATATGGCGGGTAAAAGCACCCTGATAAAAGCACTGGGCTCTGCCGTTTTTTTAGCGCATATCGGAATGGGGGTACCGGCAAAAAAAATGAGACTTACCTTATTCGACGGATTACTAAGTAATATCAATGTAGTGGACAATATTGCCAAAGGCGAAAGTTATTTCTTCAACGAAGTGCAGCGGATAAAAAATACGATCCAAAAGATTGACAACGGCAAAAAATGGCTGGTGCTGATAGATGAACTGTTCAAAGGCACTAATGTGCAGGATGCAATGAAATGCTCTCTCACCGTAATAAAGGGATTGATAAAGATGAAGAATTCGCTGTTCATCCTTTCCACCCACCTGTACGAGATCGGTGAGGAACTGAAAACCTATCCCAATATCTCCTTCCGGTATTTTGAAACAAATGTAAAAGAAGAGCAGCTGGAATTCAGTTACCAGCTCAAAGAAGGTATCAGTAATGACCGTATCGGCTATGTGATACTAAAAAGGGAGAAGGTGGTGGAAATGCTGGAGAAGCTATAGACTAAAGTTTAACAGCACAATTTGAATACAGGGAAAATTATTTTCTTATTTTGTAGCCATGAAAAAATTGTTTGCCGTTTCACTTTCCGTGCTGGTGTTACTTTCCTTACAGGCACAAAGAACTATTGATATACTACATTACAGGTATAGTATAGAAGTAAGTGACAGTACCGACACTATTTATGGTTTTGCCCGCATCAGTTTTACCGCATTACAAACAGTAACTTCTATTGAACTGGACCTTACCACCAGCAGCGCTGCCAATAAAGGAATGAAGGTGACCGAAGTACTGGCCGACTCTTCTATCAAATCCTCTCTTACTTTTACACATCAGAAAAATAAACTCCGTATTGAACTTAAAAGGGCACTGATCAAAAACGACACCTTCTTTATTTCCATTTATTATAAAGGCATTCCGGCTGATGGTCTCATCATTTCCAAAAACAAATATGGTCACCGCACCTTCTTCTCCGACAACTGGCCCAACCGGGCCCATAACTGGATACCCTGTGTGGATGACATTGCAGACAAAGCCACTGTTGAGTTTATTGTAAAGGCCCCCTCCCATTACCAGGTAATATCCAATGGTGTTCAGATAGAAGAGTCCACTTTCCCCGACAACAAAAAGATCACCCACTGGAAAGAAGAAGTACCGCTGCCCACCAAAGTAATGGTGATCGGGGTGGCCGACTTTGCTGTAAATACAGTGGGAGATATCAATTGTGTACCGGTAAGCAGCTGGGTATTCCCGGAAAACAGGACGGAGGGTTTTTATGATTATGCACAAGCAAAAGATATTCTTTCGTGGTACATGGATTATATCGGGCCCTACGCGTATAAGAAGTTAGCCAACGTGCAATCCAAAACCACTTTCGGTGGAATGGAAAATGCCAGCGCTATTTTTTATTATGAAAACTCAGTGAGCGGCAAGCGGCAGGAAGAAGCCTTGCTGGCACATGAAATAGTGCACCAGTGGTTTGGCAATCATGCCACCGAAAAAAGCTTTGCGCATCTCTGGCTTAGTGAAGGCTTTGCCACCTACCTTACACATGTGTATCTTGAAACACGGTACGGCACTGACAGTCTTAATAACCGGATGCAGCACGACCGGGAAGAAGTGATTGATTTTGTAAAAACATCCCGGAGACCGGTGGTGGACAGCAACAAAAATTATATGCAATTGCTGAATGCCAACAGCTACCAGAAAGGTGGCTGGATACTGCATATGCTGCGCAGGCAGCTGGGTGATTCTGTTTTCAAAAAAAGTGTACGGCAATACTATGCCCAGTATGCCGGCAAAAATGCGGAGACCAAAGATCTTCAAAAAGTGTTTGAGACCGTTTCCGGGAAGAACCTGGAGTCATTTTTTTCACAGTGGCTGCACACACCGGCAAATCCTGATTTAAAGATCACCTGGAAATACCTCGTAAAAGAAAAAAAACTAACCGTTGCGGTACAGCAACTGCAAACCGAAAGAGTATTCACCATGCCCCTTGAGCTGGAAATTAATTTTTCCGGACAAAAAAAGAAAAATATTGTTTTAGATATCAACTCCGCCAACCAAACATTTACCTTTCCTTTTGCAGAAAAGCCATCATCGCTGAAGGCGGACCCCAAAACATCCTTGCTTTTTGAAGGAAAAGTAACCGAAATAAATTAACATTGATCTTTCTTTGACCACCCATTGCACTTCCTGCAACAATTTTCCTTAACCGGTTTTATTCTCAGCTGATGCTTGTAAAAACATTTGGAAGTGCCGTATATGGCGTGGAAGCCATCACCATTACTATTGAAGTGAACGGCCTTACCTCCGGTAAAGACCCGATGATCGTTGGTCTTCCCGATAATGCCGTAAAAGAAAGTCTGCAACGGATCGAAAGTACTTTTAAGACCAATAATTATGAAGTGCCCCGCACCAAAGTGGTGGTGAACCTGGCGCCTGCAGATATAAAAAAAAGCGGAACCCCTTTTGATCTCCCGATTGCATTAGGCATACTCGGCGCATCCGGACAACTCAGTAACTGCGAAGCCCTTTCCGGTTATATTATTATGGGAGAGCTTTCTCTTGATGGAGAGATACGGCCCATCAAAGGTGCATTACCAATTGCCATACAAGCCCGTAAAGAAGGCTTCAAAGGACTGATCGTTCCAAAAGCAAACGCCAAAGAAGCCGGAATGGTGAATAATCTCCATGTTTACGGAGTAACACATATTAAAGAAGTGATCGACTTTTTTGAAAATGAAGAGACCGGGCTTGAACAAACGATCATCAACACAAGGGAAGAGTTTTTTAATGCCCAATACGATTTTGAAATTGACTTTGCCGATGTAAAGGGGCAGGAAAATATAAAAAGAGCTTTGGAAATTGCAGCTGCCGGGGGACATAATGCCATCCTGATCGGACCGCCCGGTGCCGGCAAAACGATGCTGGCAAAAAGATTACCTACGATACTACCGCCATTAAGTTTACAGGAAGCATTAGAGACCACCAAGATCCATTCTGTGGCCGGAAAGCTTCCGGAAAATGCAACACTGGTTTCCAAACGGCCCTTTCGTTCGCCCCATCATACTATTTCAGACGTGGCATTGGTTGGTGGTGGCGGCATTCCACAACCCGGAGAAATCTCACTGGCACATAACGGGGTGTTGTTCTTAGATGAACTGCCGGAGTTTAAAAGAACGGTGCTGGAAGTAATGCGCCAGCCAATGGAAGAACGGAGAGTTACCATTTCAAGAGCAAAAGTGGCAGTTGATTTCCCAGCCTCCTTCATGCTGATGGCTTCGATGAATCCCTGAGCTTGCGTTGGTCATCTGCGGTCATTTTAAAAGGGGCTGCGGGGGAATAGAGGAATTTGAAGGTAATCCCATCCTTTGCGATAGTGATTTTCTGAGTGATTTCTTCAACAACAGAGCGTTTACCCTCTATTGATAAGCCAGGCCAGCTTTCATAAAGGCTAATAGCATCCTGCAATACTTGGTCGGTGTTTAAGTGCTGCATTTTCAAAAAATCGATTTGGCCAAGCACCTCAGGAATGTAGGCATCGATTTGAGCTACCTGTTCATAGAGCGGATTATAGTGCTTTCCAAACCCTTCTTTTGGCAACTCATTTGCCTGGTACAAGGCAACCAGTTTATCCATTTCATTATCCAATTCCTCTTTTTTGGCCCTTAAACTGACGAGCTCTTTTTCCTTTTCTAAAATTGTCTTTTCCGTCTTTTCTGTAAAGAATACGATCTGATCTTTATTAAGAAGGTATAATTTGAGGTTTTCATAATAAATATCTTCCAAATCGTTCAAATCGATTCGCTGTTTTCTACAGGTCAGGCAAATGTACTTTCTGCTTTGTGAGGGTATGTACATTTTCTCTCCACATTCGCAATAAACGATGGAGGTAAAAAGATGGACTGGTCGTTTTGTCGGTGGTTTTCGTTCCTTCTCCTGTTTATCTAATAGGTCATTGCACTTCTCCCAAACCTCTTCTGAAACAACGGCAGGGCAAGCGGTAACAACCCACTCTTCCTGGGGCTTTATGACCCAATTCTTGCCCTCTCCGAGGCTTTTAGTGTAGTTAGCGATCCTTTGGCCTTTAGCGGTTGAATCTCGAAGCAATCGGCTAATCGTAGTATCTGAAAAATTTGAGCCATTTCTTGTCCGGTACCCCTGCTCATTTAGTAGATTAGCGACTGTTACTTTTCGTTTGTGAGTTAAAAACAGTTCATATACCAATTTACGGATCGGCGCTTCTTTTTCATCAACCATTAATTCTTTTCCCACCCACTTGTACCCAAATGAAGCTTGTCCTCCAAGAGACTTCCCTAGACTCGCGCGGATAGGAACAGAAGCGTTTATTCTGGCTACAATTTCCTCTCTTTCCCATGTAGCCATGGCAGCGATCATTGTATAAAACAACCGGCCAGCAGGTGTTGAAGTATCAATGCTCTCGCCGAGTGATATAAGGTCCGTGTTGGCCTCTCTGAATATCTCGGCGAAATCAAGTAGTTCCTTTGTGTTTCTGGCAAGTCGGGCTAGTTTTGAAAAGATTAGGCCGCTTATGCGACCTTGCTTTATATCCTTCAGCATCCGTTTTGTTTCCGGCTGCTCCATAACTGATTTACCACTGATTGCTTCCAACCGATATACTTCTACTACCTCCCACCCTTTTGATTCAGCATACAAACGTGCTCGCCGTTCATGATGCTCAGGGCTTTCATCTTTTACCTGTCCTTCGGTTGATACACGTAACCAAATACCGACCTGTTTTTTAAATTCCATAGCTGTACATTTTGGAATACAAATTTATTCAATTGTACGCTTTTCGAAAAAGGAATTAGCAAAAAAAGACTAAAATAATTAGCCAGAGGGAAACTGTAAATATTTCTTTTCTCAGACAGTAGCTTTTAAAGTAATTCCCTTTTTAGACCCCTCCCATTATTCAGGCCATGCTAAAATGTATATTTCGGGCATAATGAAGGCATTTGTAGATTCTGTTGATGAACGTATGTATTTTCTGGTTCAGCTGGGCTTTGTTCTGCAGTCGCAAAATACATACGTTCATCAACAGATGCCCCCGGCAGGGCTTCTTTTTTTACTTGGTATTGAAAATGATTTACAACCTCTGCGGGGTCATTTTGGGCAATAAAGTCCAAGAGACAGGGATAAAAAGAAAAAAGCATACGGAAGGATGTATTTATGCCGGAATCTCTTGAGACGCTCCAGAGAACAATGCCTATGTTTGCAGACGAAATATTCAAATCCAGAATGGACTATTGCTTAACCTATACCTGAAAGACCGGCAGGTAAGAGGAATTTATTATAAGTCACAACGGCTTTTTAAGTACAAAGAAGGTTGACGAATATAAAAAACACTCCTTTGGATAATCAAAAACTATTCTTTCAGCTTTATAATGCTCAGACAGAAGATGAGGTTAACAAGATCATTGACGATAACGCGGAAATATTCCGGCAGGAAAATTGGTTTCCTTACGGTGATGATGAAAATTACTTTGCCGTAATCGAAAATCAACAGGCCTCTCCTATTCCTGCCCTCGTTGAAAAGATCACCAATTCGATAGATGCCGTTTTAATGAAGAAATGCTATGAAGCGGGAATAGTTCCAAATTCAATATCGGCACCGAAATCGATGGATGAGGCTATTGCCAAATTTTATCCTCATCACAACTGGGATTTACGTCAGAATCAGCGACACCAGGCTGAAAATATTCAGATTCTTGCTGACGGCCCAAAAACTCAAACTTCACTCATTATATATGATGACGGCGAAGGGCAACATCCTGAAAAGTTCGAAACAACCTTTCTTTCTCTACTCAAAGGCAACAAAACAGACATACATTTTGTACAAGGAAAATTTAATATGGGTGGAAGCGGGTCATTGGTTTTTTGCGGCAAACAACGGTACCAGCTTATCGGATCAAAGCGTTTTGATAACAAAGGAGGATTTGGTTTTACATTGATCCGAAGACACAAGCGGACAAAACAAGAACAGGAGGCAAAGCGACATACCTGGTATGAATATTTCAAGATAGATAACAAAATCCCGTCCTTTACTATTGACGAACTCGATCTCGGGTTACATAACCGGAAGTTTAAGACAGGTACAGTAATTAAATTATTCTCGTACAGAATGAAAGGGATTACGGATATTTCAAGAGACCTGAACTTAAGTCTAAACGAATTTCTATTTGAGCCAGCGCTACCCATCTTCACTATTGAAAAACCGGAAAGGTATCCAAAGACGCCGCAGATGCAGCGAGAGTTATTTGGCCTCAAGCGAAGGCTGGATAAACAGAGCGATACCTACTTGGACAGTGAGTGGAATTTCAGTGAAACCTATCACCAGCCGGGGATGGGAACGATTAAAGTGACGGTTTATGTTTTTAAGTCACGTATCGAGGGGAAAAACAGTAAAGAAAGCAAGGCTGTGGTAAGACGTGAGTTTTTTAAAAACAATATGTCAGTATTATATGGTCTGAATGGACAGATACAAGGTTCGGACTCGGCAGGGTTTATTTCGAAAAACCTGAATTTTCAATTGTTGAAAGATCACCTGCTTATTCATGTCGACTGCACAAATATGATCCTTGACTTCAGGGACGAACTTTTTATGGCATCGCGGGACAGGTTAAAAGATGGTGACGAGTCAAAGGAACTGAAAGCATTGCTTATAAAGAATCTGACCAAAAGCAAGTTACGGGAACTCTATAAAAAACGAAAGGATAGTCTCTCAGTTGAGGGAGAGGACGCCAGCGATATATTGAAAAATATTGCAAAGGGGTTAAGTATCAATAAAAATCTAATGGACTTGATCCAGCAAACATTCAAACTCGATATTCCTACAAAGGAAAAACAAAAAGAAAAGAAATCGGAAAATTCGGATACATCAAAAAAAGAGAAAGAAGCGGAACCTTTTCAGCCCAAACGTTTTCCCACTGCATTTAGAATGAAAGGCTCAAAAGACGGAAACAATGTAGTAAAAATCCCAAAGGGCGGAGAAAAGGTTGTAAAGTTTGAGACAGATGTTGAAAATCACTATTTCGACCGTGTGGAAGAACCGGGACAGTTAAAAATTTCTATCCTGAATTTTACATCAAATGAAGTGAAAGGTAGTAAAGAGGCAGGTTCACCGAAAGAACCTTCAGAAATGATCACTGTTAATGAAACAAGCCCTGACAACGGAACAATCAAGATCTACATGAATCCATCTGAAGATGTGAAAGTAGGCGATGCTTTTGAGATGAAAATAACCCTAACGAGTCCGGGCGAGGATTTTGATCAGTACCTGATTGTAAAAATCGTTGAAGCTGATAAGCCAAAGGAACCGAAGTCCAAGGAGAACGATGGGGATGAGTTAAGTGGTTTACCTCCTTATATACTTGTCTATAAAGAAATGAAAGAAGGAGTCAAGACATTTGAGGACCTGGAAGTAAATGGTATCTCAATGGATTACTCAACGGTTATGCATCCTCAACTGGAAAACGATAAACTTGAGAAGATATTTATCAATATGGACAGTACTGTCCTAAAAACCTATAAATCGAAATTCCGCACCCATGATCAACTGACGACTGCAGACCGGCGTTATATTACCTCCGTTTACTTTCATACGCTGATGCTTTTTGCTATCTCAAAACAAAAGAAGTACCGTTTTATGGTCCAGGAAAACGGCCAGGACGCTGAAAAAGATCTCACTGACTATTTAAAAGATGTATTTGAAAGCCATTATTCCAGCTTCCTGTTGAATTTCGGGATAGAGGAATTGATGCAAAACCTGGATACATGAAAACAGAAAGGTCAAATATTGAGCATCCGATGTGGAGGAAAAAGGTTGACACAGTTCTATTGGAACGGCAGCATACCCCCATCCCCAATTGGCTGTCAAAGCTATGGTTAATTAAAAATTTCGTAGGACTCAACACTTCAAAGAAAGAAGTTCAGTCTGAAGTGACAATCAATTTCCAGAAAATTAAATATCAAGGTTGGATAACCTATGCAAGGTATCAACAAAAAGATCCCTTATACAAACTCTTCATATCAAAAGAACTGGCTCAAAGACTCAAAGATTCATTTGTTATGAGTTATATGAGAACTCTTGAATGGCGGTTAAGAAAACTTAATAATTATAAAGGCTCAATTGAAGAAGAGATACCATTCTGGGAATTTTTAGATATAGAGTTTGACAACGAAAAAAAGCAATTCTTCTTTACAGCTCATTATTTTCAAAAGCCCTTATTCCCTGAACTATTTAAACAGTTTGTCAAATCTCATATTTTAAAAGATATTGAAAATAGATTATCCGAAAAAGGTGACTTTAAATTTATAAAGGAAGATTGGTTATCAAAAAAGGAGTTTAAGACATTCCTAGCCCGCAAGAACATTATCTACTATCTTCTAGATTCAAAAAATCATCTTTTATATATAGGTGAGGCCCAGCATTCAAGTCGGATTCCACATGCAAGACCTGAAATTCCTAACTGGGATTATTTTAGGGTAGATTGTTTACCGGAGTGGCTTTCAAGAGGTGAGCGTTTAGAACTAGAGAGACTTGTAATTAGAAGTTTCGCATCAGTCCTAACAAATATGAAAGGTATAAAGACTCAGAAGATCAGTGACTATACACTCATGAATAGAAAAATAGATTCCTAATCAGCTTTTTCTTCTTCCGGCGGTTTTTTGTTTAGCATAGCATTGATTCTATCGAGAAGAAATTGTTTCTTATTTTTTATCATCAGCTCTGCAATCTCATCATACTGTTCCTCGGTCCTGGTAAATCTCTTTTTGAGAAGGCGTTTTATGCGCTGTTGTGCGTATCGGATACTGTGCTCCTCTACGTTCCTAGATCGAACACTAGAGGTTTCATCTATACATTTAAGAATAAAATTAATTATATCGGCAAAAGCCCGAATTCCTTGAGAATTATAAACGATACGCTTATCCTCAAAGAGAATTCCCTCCCAGAATGAATAGTAGATTTTGTCAAACTCTGCAAAGGGAGAATCTTCAGCGGTAATTATTGTCTCTTCTTTGCCGAATAGATAAAATTTATTATCATTAAATAATGTAATAGCAGAATTCAATTGATCAATAAATTCCTGAAATACCGTTTCGATTGTTTCAGGCACCACCCCATGCTTAAAGTTAGCCCATACCCTTTCAAACACGCATTTGAAAATGGCTTTTTGCCCCACCACTGTAAATAAAAGATAGTAATTTACATTAAGAGTTTCGGTAAGTTTTTGGCGTGCGTCTACGTAAGCATTTTTTGTGTTGTCATTCACAAACATTTTACGACGAGAAAGCAACAATGCTCTGTGAAGGGTGCTGGAGTTATCGAAAGCGTTTAACTCATTGAGAATATTAATAGCC
>JBEBIF010000277.1:0-4908 GCA_040080515.1 Chitinophagaceae bacterium
GTGTTACTTTATATGCTGCAATACCATACGTCATCAATCCGCCGCCTTTACTTTCTTTTTCATAGATGGTTATATCCACACCTTCACGACTCAATATATGAGCACAACTCAATCCGGCCGGACCGGCACCAACGATTGCCACTCTCTTTCCGTTGGATGGCTTACGGGTGAACAATTGCCAGTTATTCTCCATCGCTTTCTCAGTAGAGTATCGTTGCAACCTGGCGATGGGAATAGGCTCTTCCTCAAGCAAATTATATACACAGGCTCCTTCACATAATTTTTCTACGGGGCAAACTTTACTGCATCCCGCACCCATGATGTTGGAAGAGAAAATTGTTTTAGCTGAACCTTTTATATTCTCCGTTGCAATCTGCTTGATGAACTTCGGCACATCAATACTTGTCGGGCAACTTTTCATACAAGGCGCATCGTAGCAGAACAAACAACGATTGGCATCCACCTTGGCCGCAGTTATATTTTCATACGGCGGATGGATGTCGCTGAAGTTTGCTTCGTATTGTTCTGTTGATAGTCTGTTGTTTGTAATTGCCATAGTATTAAATGTGAGAATGTGATAAATGTGGAAGTGTGGAAATGAGGCGTGGTGCTTTAGGGCTAATTTTCACACCCGCCTGCCGGACGGGCAGGTCTTCATATTTCCACATTTTCACATTAAAGTTCTACAAGCTTACCATATGTCTCCGGTCTTCTGTCCCTGAAGAATTGCCACACACTTCTTACTTGTTCGATCATATCCAGGTCAAATTCAGCGATCAATAGTTCATCATTATCTTCACTGGCTTGCGCAAATATTTGTCCTCTTGGATCCACAAAGTAGGAAGAGCCATAAAACTTGCCAAGGTTCCAGGGCTTTTCTTCACCCACCCGATTGATACAACCCATGAAGTATCCATTAGCCGCTGCATGTGCTGGTTGTTCCAGCTTCCATAAGTATTGGGAAAGACCGGCCACCGTAGCCGACGGATTATAAACGATCTCAGCGCCATTCAATCCCAAACACCGGGCGCCATCAGGAAAGTGACGGTCGTAGCAGATATATACACCTACCTTTGCATACTTGGTTTGAAAAACAGGATAACCTAAGTTGCCGGGCTTGAAGAAAAACTTTTCCCAGAAGCCAGATGTATGGGGGATATGATTCTTTCTGTACTTGCCTAAGTAGGTTCCATCTGCATCAATTACCGCGGCAGTATTGTACAACACACCGGCCTGTTCTTTTTCATACACCGGAACGATGATCACCATATTGTACTTCTTTGCATACTCCTGCATTCTTTCGGTGGTAGGGCCGGGAACTGTTTCTGCACTTTCATACCAGGCTTTATCCTGGCCGGGACAGAAATACGGCGTATTGAATATTTCCTGGAAACATAATATCTGCACGCCTTTCTTTCCCGCTTCTTCAATCAGCGGAATATGTTTCTGCACCATGGCTTCTTTGATCTCAGCGATGGTTCCTTCGCCTTCGGTTTTAGGCAAAGACATTTGGATAAGTCCTGATTTAATGATTCTTGGCATAGTTTGTTTGTTTATATGTCCGGAAGACCGTAAGTCGGGAAGTCCGAAAGACGAGTCTTGCTATTTATAAATACTTTATTGTTATCGGAGACGTACTTTCTGACTTCCCGTCTTTCCGACTTTCGGTCTTTCGAACTATATCTTTCCTTCTACTTTATTTCTTTTAATAAATTTACCATATCCTTTCTCAATCACACAACTATTATTCTCAATCGCTACTTGTCCCCGCAATAAAACTGTTTTTACCTTTCCTGTCACTTCCCAGCCTTCATAACCGGAGTAGTCAACATTCATGTGATGAGTTTTTGCTGACAGGGTATGTTTTTCATTTGGATCAAAAATGACAATGTCTGCATCACTTCCCACAGCAATTGTTCCTTTTTGAGGAAACATGCCAAATATTTTTGCCGGGTTGGTACAAGCTACTTCCACATACTTATTGAGCGTTATCTTTCCTTTGTTTACACCTTCGCTGTATAATAATTCCATGCGGTTCTCAATAGCAGGATGCCCGTTCGGTATTTTAGAAAAATCATCTTTGCCCATCAACTTCTGTTCCCATTTGAAAGGACAGTGGTCAGTCGCCACAACCTGCACAAGTCCCTGGTTTATTCCAGCCCATAAAGTTGCCTGGTCTTTCTTTTCCCGCAGGGGGGGGCTCATTACCCATTTGGCCCCTTCAAAATTTTGTTCGTAGAGACTTGCATCAAGAATTAAATATTGGATACAGGTTTCTACAAACACTTTCTGGTTTCTCCGGGTGGCATTGCGAACAGCATTCAAAGCGCCTTCGCAGGTAAGATGTACGATATAGCCCGGGCAACCGGTATAGTTGGCCATATCTGCAAACCGTCCGCTGGCTTCGGCCTCGGTTACTTCCGGTTGTGATAAATAATGATAAAGAGGGGAGAGTTTTCCTTCTGCTCTGTGTTTGGCGATCAGGAAGTCGATCATATCGCCATTGGTAGCATGAACATTTATTAAGCCGCCATGTTTCTTTACTTCCTGCATCAGTCCGACCATCTGGCGATCGTCGATCATCAATGCTCCTTTATACGCCATGAATGTCTTGAAAGAAGTGATACCTTCTTTCTCGATCAGTTCCTGTATTTCCTTTTTTGTGTTCTCGTTGAAATCTGTGACCGCCATGTGGAAACTGTAATCACCCACACAGTTATTATCGCTACGGCCTTTCCATTCTTCCAAAGCAGAACGTAGAGAGTTGCCTTGTTTTTGTAGAATGAAATCGATCACCATAGTGGTGCCGCCAAAGAGTGCTGCCCTTGTTCCTGTTTCATAGTTGTCGCTGCTAAAGGTTCCCATGAACGGCATATCCAGGTGCACATGCGGGTCAATACCGCCCGGGAAAACCAATTTGCCAGTGGCGTCAATTTCTCTGGGTGCTGTTACAGACAAGTTTTTGCCAATTGCTTTTACCGTTTCCCCTTCAATGAGGATATCTGCGACATAATCGTCTGTAGCAGTTACTATCCTTCCGTTTCTAATTAATATTGACATAGCAATTATTTTTTCTTCATCAATAACCAATATACAAAACCGCTGACAAAAAAACCAATGAACCAGGCGAAATGATATAATTGGGATATCCAGGCTGGAAACGCATCTGGTGAAACAACTTTCACCTGCAATAAAAATCCGGGTATGTTGGGAAGTATGCCAACCAGTAACGCAAGGATGGCAATTGCATTAAAGCCGTTTTTGTATCCATACCGGCCTGCATGACTATACAATTCGTCGGTTTCCAGTTTTTGTTTCCTGATAAAATAATAGTCAGCGATCATAATGCCGCCGATAGGCCCCAACAGCGCTGAATAGCCCACCAGCCAACTATAAATATATCCGCTTGGGTCTTCTACCAGTTTCCAGGGAAAGATCAGTATGCCGATAATACCGGTGATATACCCTCCCGTACGGAAATTGATCTTTTGAGGGGCAAGATTGGAAAAGTCATTGGCGGGACTTACAATATTAGCGGCAATATTAGTTGCAAGGGTGGAAATGATGATACCCACCATTGCCAGGCTGATCAATACTTTGTTTTCAAATCTTCCGGCAATGGTTACGATATCCCATTCCGTTTGCCCGTAAATTATTGTCGTGGCTAAGGTGACAACAATAGCTACAAATGCAAACAGTGTCATAGAAGGAGGCAGGCCAATTATCTGTCCCTTGATCTGTGCCTTTTGTGATTTTGCATAGCGGGTAAAGTCAGGAATATTTAGTGAAACAGTTGCCCAAAAACCGACCATGCCGGTCAATGCAGGAAAAAAGTATTTCCAGAATGCCGCTCCGTGAAGTGATGATGGCTGATTCAAAATTGGTCCAAACCCCTTTGCTGCACTTACAGCCCAAATTAATAATCCTAATGTGGCTACCGGAAGAAAAATGGCTTTAAATACTAACAGCTTACGGATGCTTTCCACACCACGATAGATCACATACATATTTAATAACCAGAAAATGAAAAAGCAGAGCATTGGTAATGCCTGAGGAAATAGGGAATGGGAATCAATTTGCGCCAGCGAAGGATCCCATGCTCTTATCAGATTATAAAGCGATTTGCCACCGATCCATGTCTGAATACCAAACCAGCCACAAGCAACCAGGGCCCTTAAGATAGCGGGAATATTTGCTCCCCGTGTACCAAAACTTGTTCTTGCTAAAACTGGAAAGGGGATACCAAATTTTGCACCTGCATGCCCGTTCAATAACATAGGAATTAAAACTATCGTATTACCCAGTAAGAATATAAGAAGGGCCTGCCACCAGCTCAAGCCATCTTTTATCATACCGCTTGCCAACAGATAAGTGGGGATGCAAAGACTCATACTGATCCACAGGGCCGCATAATTCCAGGTGCCCCAGGTTCGTTTGGAGAGAGGAATCGGAGCGAGGTCTTCGTTGATGAGAGACGAAGCCTCCCTGCCCTCCGACTTGTCCGCCGGGGCGGAAGGAGGGTTCTCAGACTCCGATATCTTGGTGTTTTCTTTAGTCATTCGGAATTTAAGATTTAGGCTAAGAGTTTAAAAGAGAAAAGGAGATAAAGAGTTTTTATAAAATTATATTATGGTTTCATAAACTCATTACTGAGACTGAAAAGAGGAATACAACTCCTTTTCCCTGTCTGCCGACAGGCAGGTCTTTCGCTCCTTTATCCTCTTAGCTACTGTATTCGTCTGCAATTGCGATCGCTTCACTAATTATTTTCAGCCCTTCATCAATCTGCTCCTTCGTCACACAAAGCGGCGGTGCAATAAAAATATAACTCCACCGTACAAAAGTGTACATGCCCAGGTCTTTGATCTTCGCCGCCACTTTATTCATTACCACCATTTCATCCGGTTT
>JBEBIF010000278.1:0-4902 GCA_040080515.1 Chitinophagaceae bacterium
TTTTATGAGCAGGGGCGACCGGGTGCCATCCAGAAATTTGAGAGTAATACTGAAAATAAATGCACAGCAACCTGTTACAATAAACATCATGGGCCAGGAGAATTCCCGTATTTCTTTTTCCTGAGGTGATAATTCCATAGCAAAGTTTTGATAGCAGGACACCAGTTCTGCCTGTTGCCGACAAGGTTATCGAATAAACTTTAATTTAAGGATGATTATTGCCCAAAAAACCTGCCAGAGACGACTTTTTTTTAAGAGGTTAACCATATTAGGTAGCTCTACTTAATATGGTTGACAGTAAAAATACTTACAGCAGCATGGTGATGGGATTCTCCAGGTACTTTTTGAATGTTTGTAAAAAGGCAGCACCAACAGCACCATCCACACTCCGGTGATCGCAGCTCATGGTTACTTTCATTATATTGCTTACACCAAATCCTTCGCCTTTTTTAATTACAATTTCCTTTATCCTTCCTACTGCCATAATGCAACTGTCCGGCGGATTGATGATTGCCGTAAACTCATCTATATCCATCATGCCCAAATTGGAAATGGTAAATGTATTACCTGTGAATTCATTGGGCTGTAGTTTTTTATTCTTTGCCTTTCCTGCCAGTTCTTTACTTTCTGCGGCAATTTGGGGTAAGGTCTTCTGATCTGCAAAACGTATTACGGGTACGATCAGCCCATCTTCAATAGCCACGGCTATACCAATATGTATATGACTATAGCGGCGTATCTTATCACCCAGCCAGGAGGCATTAACAGCAGGATGCTGACGCAATGCCAGTGCGGCGGCTTTCACCACCATATCATTGAAGCTGATCTTTGCAGGACTTATCTCATTTAATTGCACCCTTGCTGCTATCGCATTGTCCATATTGATCTCCATCGTAAGATAGAAATGCGGGGCGCTGAATTTACTTTCTCCCAGCCGTTTGGCGATCACATTGCGTATTTGTGAGTTGGGTATATCTGTATGTCCTTCCTGTCCGGCTGTAAATGCGGGTACGGTTGCTGCTGCAGTTGCAACAGGTGTGCTGACTGCGGCCGGCTTTGCAGCTTGTTTAAAATTATCGATATCGGCTTTGATGATTCGGCCACCATCACCCGAACCGCTGACACCTTTTATATCTATTCCTTTATCAGCGGCCAGTTTTTTAGCAAGCGGGGATGCTTTTACTCTTCCATTATCGTTGGAAACAGCTGCGGCTGTTTGTACTGTTTCTTTTACCGGTTCTGCAGCAACGACGGAACTGGCTGCTGCCGGTTGTTCGCTGCTCACTGTTACTGCACCACCTGATGCGGCAGCCACAATAGCAGCTACATCCACTTTTCCTTTTTCACCAATGATGCAAAGCAAACCGTTCACCGGAATTTTTTCTCCTTTCTGTGCACCGATATGTAATAGTGTTCCGTTCTTATAGCTTTCGAGTTCCAGTGTGGCTTTATCTGTTTCAATATCTGCCAGCACTTCACCTTTTTTTACAGTATCACCTACATTTTTATGCCAGGAAGAGATCACTCCTTCTTCCATTGTATCACTCAGGCGGGGCATCAATACCACTTCTTCCATTTTGGAAATATCGATGGATGTTGCGGTTGCGGCAGGTTGTTTGGCAGCAGACTTTGGTGCAGCTGTTTCAACAGGTTTGGATGCAGTTGCCGGAGCCGGTTCAGCTGAAGCAGGTTTGCCTTTCAGGTGAGAAGAGATATCCTCACCGGGTTTGCCCACAATAGCCAGCAGATCATCTACCTGTATCTTAACACCTTTGTCTCCGCCGATATGGAGGAGAGTGCCATCCTTATAGCTTTCCAATTCCATGGTGGCCTTATCGGTTTCGATCTCGGCCAGCAGGTCTCCTTTCTTTACGGTATCACCAACTTTTTTGTGCCAGGCAGCAATAACACCTTCTGTCATGGTGTCGCTGAGGCGGGGCATCAATATCACTTCGGCCATTGCCTGTTAATTTTCGCCGAAATTAAGGCAATTTGGTGAATGCTCAACCTGTCTGCCGGCAGGCGATAGTGTCTCAGTTTGAAAATCTGTTGCCTTTAAATGTACTTGAACCACATAGAATCATAGTAACATAGGATAAAACATAGGATTCTTTGTGTATTTCTATGTCTCTATGATTCTATGTGGTTCAAATTTATTTCAAACTGAGACACTACCCGGCAGGCAGGTTGTGAATAGTGGCCGGGAGATCAATAATCCAGCTCCAGGCGAAGCCGGTCTTTCAATTCTTTTACTAATGGGTATTGCTCCACCAGTTTCTGGTATTGCTCTTTGGAGCTAAGGGGTATCTCAACAGCCGGTCTGTCGCTGGCTTTTTCTTCAATGATCACATTGAATTGCAGCAGGCGGTTCTTTAATTGTTCCTGTAAAAAAGCAAAGAGCTTGTTCCGGTCCTGTTCAATAAATTTTTGCTCGATATTATTGGCGGTAACGGCTTCAAAACTGTTTTCATCTTTTACCCGCAGGGCAGCCAGTTCAAAACTTTGTGCTGCCGGGTTGCGGGCTTCTTTCAATTTGATAACATAGTTGGCCCAGGCCTTCTGAAGCGTTTCCATCTCCAGCGGGTGGTTAATGTTATCGCTGCTGGTATTACCATTGCCCTGGTATTGTTTACGGATCTTATCCAGTGCGGAGATCTTTGAAGTCCCGGTTTTTGAATTTTGAGTTCCAGGTTCATTGTGCGCCGGTTTATCTTCAGCTGCTTTTGCTGCAACCGGGGTTTCAATGATCAATTTAGCTTCTCCGGACTTTGGAGTACTCACTGTCGTCTGTCGTCCGTTATCTATGATCTGGCTTACTCCAAAAGATTTTATCGCCGCTGTACGAAATGCCAGCGGAGCATCAACTAGTTTTTTTTTACCAATACCCGTTCCTTCTGCGGTAATGGAAATGGCCTGCTGGAGGTAGCACAATTTGATAAGGGCTAACTCCACATGGAGCCGTTTGTTGCGGGATGCTTTATAACTGATCTCTGCTTCATTCAGAATGTTCAGTGCGCTGATGAGCAGGGCTGGAGCTGCTTTTTTTGCAGCAGCAAGGTATTTGTCTTTAAAGCTTTCCACCACATCCAGCAGTACTGCTGCCTGTTCATCTTTGCATACCAGCAGGTTGCGGATGAATTCGGCAAAACCATTCAGTACCAGGTCGCCTTCAAAGCCTTTGCGGTTAATATCATCATATAATAATAAGGCGCCGGACAGGTCCTGTTGCTGCATGCATTCCAGCAGGCTGAAATAGCAATCGGCATCAAGAATGTTCAGGTGCTCCAGGGTGTTGGCATAATTCAGTTCGCCATTGGTAAAGCTTACGATCTTGTCCAGGATGCTCAGCGCATCTCTCATACAGCCTTCACTTTTTTGTGCAATGATCTGCAGTGCTGCTTTTTCTGCTTTGATCCCTTCTTTCCCGCAGATCTCTTCCAGGTGATGTACCGTATCGCTGGTGGTGATGCGTTTGAAATCAAATATCTGGCACCGGCTGAGGATGGTGGGCAGTATCTTATGTTTCTCTGTAGTGGCTAAAATGAAAATGGCATACGGTGGTGGTTCTTCCAGTGTTTTTAAAAAAGCATTAAAGGCAGAAGAACTTAACATGTGTACCTCATCTATCACATATACTTTGTACCGGCCGGTTTGCGGAACAAACCGGATCTGATCTACCAGGTCGCGGATATTATCTACGGAATTGTTGGAAGCTCCATCCAGTTCAAAATAATTCATGGATGCACCATCATTAAAAGAAGTACAGCTCTGGCATTTGTCGCAGGCTTCGCCCTCTTTTGTTTGATTTTCGCAGTTGATGGTTTTTGCCAGTATGCGGGCACAGGTGGTTTTGCCAACGCCCCTTGGTCCGCAAAACAGGAAAGCATGCGCCAACTGCTGATGCCTGATCGCATTACGGAGTGTGGTGGTGATATGTGATTGCCCCACGACTGTATCGAATGTCTGGGGCCGGTATTTTCTTGCTGAAACAATAAATTTTTCCATGAACTCAGTAGGTAATCTTTTGGCGATAGTCATTATCACTAAACCTGCAACAGCAAAAATAGGTTTTTCGGGCTTAGGAAACGGGACTACCGGCTATCGACTAATGACTAACGACTACAGCAGTATCGGGTGCGGTTTGAATTCTTTTGTCCGGTCAAAATTATACCGGTAGGTGGTTAGTATCCTGCTGCGGTTTCCAGCAATCACTTCAGCCACGTTCACCATTTTGGGATTGAACTCTCCGATCCATTGCATTTCATAATCATCATATATTGGATCACCCAGTTGGTACACACCATTTTCAATCTTCAGATTTTGTATCACTTTACAACCTTCCACGATCAGGTAACTGTCGGCACCCATTCCCTGGAACTCGGGTACAATACCAAATACCAGCCCGGAGAATTTCCTGTTTTTTTTAGTGGCTTTTATCCAGAGAAATTTCAGTTTGCTCCAGAGATCGAATTTGCCATCCAGGTATTTGAACCACTGGTTCAGGTCGGGCAGGTTGATCCAAACGCCTATCGGCTCTCCTTTATAATAGATAAACCAGTTGAGCCGTTCATCCATTACCGGCTTCATGGATTGAAACATTTTGCGCACCACTTTTTCTTCCAGTTGCTTTAGTCCGCCATGCCCCGCCCATGCTTTGTTATAAACGATGGTAAAATCAGCAGCAAATTTATCCAGCTGATCTTTTTTGATGTGGGCTGAACTGAAGTTGGGGTCTTTGGCACATAATGCATGCCGGTCATAAAACTTTTGCTGCAGCCGCACTTTTGCTTTCATCCCAAAGCAGATCTGGTTAAAATAATTCCGGAATCCATAGTGTTCAAACAAGTCCTGGTAATAAGGAGGATTGAAATTCATACAATACATCGGGGGAATATCATGTCC
>JBEBIF010000279.1:0-4886 GCA_040080515.1 Chitinophagaceae bacterium
CCCTCATCCCTAAATATATTGGTGAAGCACTCGGCGTAAATGTGAGTTACAACCTGAAGGAAACATTGGAATGGTGCGATGTGGCCAATGTATTACGCATACAGCTGGAACGCCAAAACCAGGTATTATTCTCTTCCCTGCGGGAATACAGTTTGGCCTACGGCATCAACCGGCAACTGCTGGACAGCCTGCATAAAGAGATCGTCATCATGCATCCCGGCCCCATCAACAGGGGAGTGGAACTGGACAGTGATGTGGCAGACAGTAAGCAATCCATTATATTGCAGCAGGTGGAGAATGGTGTGGCCGTACGGATGGCAGTACTGTATTTGTTGTCTGGCAGAAATGCCTCATAGTAAAATTTTTGATTTTAGGTTTTAGATTGTGGATTGAATGCAATCAAAAACCCAAGATCACCAATCAAAAAACTAACTCATGCGGATATGTTTATTTCCCGGAACCTTTGACCCCGTTACACTCGGCCATGTTGATATCATCAACCGGGCATTGCCTTTATTTGATAAGATAGTGGTGGGCATTGGTATCAATACATCAAAGGCGCCGATGTTCTCACCAGAACAACGGGTGGCATGGATAAAAGAAATATATAAGGATGAAGACCGGGTAGAAGGAGCGGTGTATGAAGGACTGACCATTAATTACTGCAAGACCATTGGCGCCAATTTTATCCTGCGGGGCATCCGCTACGTAAGTGATTTTGAATATGAGAAAACAATTGCCGATGCCAACCGCACATTGGATAAGACCATTGAAACTGTTTTTCTTACAGGTGAACCGAAATACACTTCTGTGGCTTCCACCATCGTAAGGGATATTATACGTAACGGTGGTAATGCCAGCCCCTTTTTACCCGAAGTAGTTTATAAATCATTGCATTAATTAGCCATTTACAGATGAAAGAATTCTCCGGGCTTAATATTATACCTGTTGTTTTACTTAAGGAGTATGAAGAGCAGTTCGGAACGGTCATCACAGAAGCTGTAAAAGAGCTGGGAAACAAAAAGTCGGACCTGACACCCGACTCCTTTTCGTTTTACAGTTCAGTTGCTTCTGTCTTTTCATCAAAAATTGAGAAAGAAGATATTGAGCTGGATTCGTATTTAAAGCATAAGTTCTTATCAGTAGGGTACACTGCCGACTACACCAAAAAACCGGATGATCTTTTTGAAGCATATGTTTATGCCTCACAAAACCGGTTAACAGAAGAAACCCTTTTTCAATCGCATAAGATATTGTCAACTCACCTGATGAAGGAACAATTTCGGGGTGCCATACGAAAAGGTCTTATGTATGTATTGGATAATGATGGAAGAATTGAATATGTGGCGGCAGAAGCTTCTGTTGTTGAGACAGAAATGAATAAATTTTTTGCTGATCTGAAAACGTTGAGCCAAATGAAAATGAGTGTGCCCCGGGCTGTTTATTTCGCTTCCATGCTGCACCTGGTTTTCCTGAAGATCCATCCTTTCGCAGATGGGAACGGAAGAACTTCCCGGCTGCTTGAAAAATGGTTTTTAGCTGAAGTGATCGGAAAAGAATACTGGAATCTTGAGTCAGAAAAATTCTATTACGAGAACCTCACCGAATATTATAGATCGATAAGGGTTTGCGGAGCAGAATATACAGACCTGGATTATTCAAAAGCAGGCCCCTTTTTAAAAATGCTTGTTAACTCAATAAAATAACTATGCCCACCATCTGGTTTAATAAAGAACTCACCATCGGCCATTTCAATCAAATGGGCAAAGACACCATGGGTGAGTATATCGGTATTGAATGGAAAGAACTGGGAGATGATTTCCTGAAAGCAACAATGCCCGTGGACCATCGCACCAAACAACCCTACGGATTATTGCACGGCGGCGCATCCTGTGTACTGTCAGAAACGATCGGCAGCGTGGCTTCAGCCATGGTGATCGATCATAACAAGTTTGCCTGTGTGGGACTGGAGATCAATGCCAACCATGTGCGCAGTGCCCGTGATGGGTTTGTGACCGGTATCGCCAAACCCCTGCACCTCGGTGCCAACACCCATGTATGGGATGTAAGGATATATGATGAATGGGACAAACTGGTTTGCGTAAGCCGGCTCACAGTGGCCATCATCCCCCGCAAGGAATCATTTATTAAGCCAAGTCTCTAACACATCCGTTACAGAAGGAAAAGAATCTTTTTGATACGGCGCCAGGTCGGCAGCAGCCACCCATTTGATAGCATGAATATCTTCTTCCGTTTGCGGCACCAGTTGTTGTTTGCCTTTTACCTGCATGGAATACCAGTGTGATTCTTTCAGGATGAACTTCGTCCCCTCGTGATAGGTATGATAAGTGATCATCAGCGGCGCTGTCAATTTTATATCTTTCAACCCCGTTTCTTCTTCCACTTCCCGCACGGCACAGGCTTCTAATTTTTCACCTTTATCTAATTTTCCTTTGGGCAGGTCCCATTTACCACGACGATGAATGATCAGTATTTCTTTTTTCTCATTTTCCACCAGGCCACCTGCCGCTAAAACGATCGTGAACTTTTTATAAAAAGCCTTCTTTAATGCTTCCAGGTCGGGATGAAAGAATACTCCGGCATGCACGTTGTCCTGCTGCATTTCATGGATCATGGTCTTGATGGTATGCGCATCCAGCTCATCAATGAACACCGCATCATCATGATGCAGGTAGGGTTCGATCGTTTCATCCACGGCATCGCAGAGAAACAAAGGTTTGTCAGAAAAATAGATCTTGAGAAACATAGCAGGTTTGAAAGGGAAGGTACGAAGTTCTTTGGAGGGGAGTGGTAAGGGGGCAGAAGTCAGATGTCCCCTTTTCTTCCAATACAGACCTGGCATCGGCGATTATTATTGGCGCACCGGAAATTCTTGTTGGAGCACCGGAGATTGTTGTTGGAGCGGCTGAAAAGATTGTTGGAGTGGCTGAAAAGATTGTTGAAGTGGCTGAAAAAGTTGTTGGAGTGGCTGAAAAGATTGTTGGAGCGGCTGAAAAGATTGTTAGAGCGGCTGAAAAGATTGTTAGAGCGGCTGAAAAGTTTGTTGGAGCGGCTGAAAAGATTGTTGGAGTGGCTGAAAAGATTGTTGGAGTGGCTGAAAAAGTTGTTGGAGCGGCTGAAAAGATTGTTGGAGTGGCTGAAAAAGTTGTTGGAGCGGCTGAAATTACACCAGCAAAACGTGTAAAAAATGTTGTCTCACAAGTAGTTACAACACAGAGATACAGAGAAACAGAGCTACACAGGGGCAACGATGTATTCTCTGTGAAGCTCCAAACCTCTGTTACTCTGTGTTTAAAACCTAAAACTTAAAACCTTAAACTTTAAACCTAATCCCTCTAAATTTGCCGCATGACAGATGCCAAAGCCATTGCAGAAAAACTCTTACAGGTAAATGCAGTAAAACTAAACCCCGATAATCCCTTTACCTGGGCCAGCGGCTGGAAAAGCCCCATCTATTGCGATAACCGTAAAGTGCTTTCCTTTCCCTTTATCCGCGACTATATAAAATCGGAAATGTGCAATGTGATCTTTGAGAAATTTCCTGAAGCGGAATTGCTCGCCGGCGTGGCCACAGCAGGTATCGCCTGGGGCGCTATGGCAGCCGACCAGCTCAAACTTCCTTTTATATATGTGCGGCCCAAACCCAAGGAACACGGACTGGGCAATCAAATAGAAGGATACTATGAGGCCGGACAGAAAGTAGTGGTGATAGAAGACCTGGTATCCACCGGCAAAAGCAGCTTGCAGGTCGTAGAAGTGCTGAAAGAACAGGGACTTGAAGTGGCAGGCATGGTATCTATTTTTACATACGGCTTCCCGGTTGCAACGGAAGCATTTGCCAACGCATCATTGCAGTATTATTCTCTAACCGATTATACAACGCTGATCGCATCGGCCCTGCAAAAAGGAATAGTGGTGGCAGCACAGGAGGAGTTTTTGTTAAAATGGCGAGACAACCCCGGTGAATGGACAGGCGTTTCGTAATTTAGTTGTAATACATTTTCTATGAAGCAATTCTTTTTAGCCGCCCTTATGATAGCTGGTTGTATCACCAGCGGACAGGCACAACAGGTAAAACCCTTGCAAGCCGCAGTTATAAAAACACCTACTGCTCTTTGTGAGCATTGCAAAACAAGAATTGAAACCTACCTGAAACGGTATGATGGAGTGACAGAGATAAATGTCAACTACCGGAAGGGAGAGACCAAAGTAAAATACCTGATCGACCGCACCGATATCGAACAAATAAAGACCGCCATTGCCAATTGCGGCTATGATGCGGATGATATACCGGCAACAGAAGATGCTTACAACAGGCTTCCCAAGACCTGTAAGAAATTTGAAGACGGGGGAGGACATCCCAAGCCAAAAACACCACCGCCTCCGGCCCCGGCACCACCACAGGGTAATTGATTTACTTTACCGGCTCTGCGTTTACCTTGTATTCCACTTATTTCTTCAGTAATTCCCCCAGGTTATGCTTTCCCTCATAACGTATTGGGTAGCGTATATAGATACCGCCTTTTCCCACCCTTGCTTTTCCCTCAACTTTCAGCAATGATTCTTTTCCAAGTAGCGACAGCAGCGAGTTGTTTAGCAATTGTCCCGATGCAGCTTTGAACAGAATAGGCAGACGGAAATCATTTTGAGGAGGAACATTGATCAGCGTGTCCATAGTAAAGTGACCGAGATAGTTCCCATCCATCCAGGCATCGCCTTCAGCTTGCTTAAGTTTCAGTCCGGACTTATTGGGGTTAAAATAATGCAGGTCCAGAGTAAAGGTGGATTCTTTCACGCCCAGTTGCCCCACCTTGAAATTTTCAATACCCCTGAATTCAGGTTCGGCCAGCTTGCCGCAGGAAAAA
>JBEBIF010000280.1:0-4866 GCA_040080515.1 Chitinophagaceae bacterium
ATGAACAAGGCTGCAAAAAAGCTATAGCTTTTTCTCATAATAGGGAATTTTGGTTTGGAATTTGACGGAAAAATAAGCATTGTAAAGTTTATCTAAAAATTTAATTTTTAAGGGAAAAGAGCATAATGTGAACATCTTTAAAAGCCCTGTTGAAAGGAACGGACAGGGATAAATTGTTGAAATCTTAAAGCCTTCCGGATTGGTCACTTTTTCAGCCCTGCTTACATTCGGCCATGACTCCTTTTTCGCTCCCGGCACAAACTGCTTTTTATCGTGGTAAAGTAAGGGACGTTTATACTATCGGGGACCAGTTACTGGTAATGGTAGCTTCTGACCGTATTTCCGCTTTCGATGTTATTCTGCCGCGCCCTATTCCGTTCAAAGGGCAGGTTTTAAACCAGATAGCAGCTTATATGCTTGAAGCTACCCGTGATATTTGCCCTAATTGGTTGCTGGCGGTGCCGGCTCCCACCGTTTCAATTGGCAAACGATGTATTCCCTTTAAAATAGAAATGGTGGTTCGGGGCAACCTGACGGGACATGCCTGGCGTACCTACAACAGTGGCCAAAGAGAGCTGTGCGGCACTAAAATGCCTTCAGGGATGAAGGAGAACGATTACTTTCCCTTCCCCATTATCACTCCAAGCACTAAAGCCTCCGAAGGACATGATGAAGACATCAGCCCGGAAGAAATAATCCATTCCGGCCTGGCCACTGCTTCCGAATGGGAGACCCTTAGCCGTTACGCCCTGCAGCTTTTTGCGAGGGGTAAAGAAATAGCTGCCAAACAAGGATTGATACTGGTTGATACGAAGTATGAATTTGGCCGCATTGGCGATACGATTTACCTGATGGATGAAATTCATACCCCGGACTCTTCCCGGTATTTTTATGCTGATGGCTTTGAAGAGCGCCAGCAAAAAGGGGAACGGCAAAAACAACTAAGCAAGGAGTTTGTAAGAGAATGGCTGATCGCCAACAACTTTATGGGCAAAGAAGGCCAGACCGTTCCGGAAATGAGCGATGAATGGGTGGATACCATTTCCAAACGGTATATTGAATTGTACGAAAAAGTGATCGGCAAAACGTTTATTCCAGAAAACCTCAGTGATGAAGAAACGGTCTCCCGGATCAATACAGCCCTAAAGAACTTTTCCTGAAAAATACATTCTGCGTAGCTTAGGGGAAATAATCATTTATGACCCCCGATACCATTTTCCAACTTTGCAGTGCTATTGCGATGATCGGCTGGATAACGCTTATTATCACTTCTCCTTTCATCCTGGAAGTGGACAAATTTTTAATTGGCATCATCATTACACTGTTGTCTGTTGTGTATGCCTGGCTGATAGTCGCTTCTTTCAACCCGGGTGATATGAAAAGCTTTGGTTCATTGGAGGGAGTTATGAAATTATTCCAAAATAAGACCCTGGTAACGGCGGGCTGGGTGCATTACCTCGCATTTGACCTGATGGTGGGAATATGGATAAAACGCAATTCGCTGAAATACGGCATGCCGCATTGGCTGATCATTCCCTGTTTACTTTTCACTTTTATGCTGGGACCTGTTGGATTATTATTATACCTGTTGTTGAGGCTCATTAAAACAAGGAACCATTTTTCTGTTAACTATAATTAATAGTTCATGAATTTTATTTCACGACTGCGACAAAGAAATCCGGCGCTTTTCTGGTTTGGCCTGTTCAACATAGTTACGGGTATCATCTGCCTTATCCTTATGCAACTGGATGACAGGCAATTGCTGAATGTGAGCCGCTGGCTAAAGCCGATGAAGTTTTATTTTTCTGTCGGGCTAATGATCCTGACTATGGGCTGGTTGCTTCCTTACCTCGATAATGTCAGGAAGATAAGACGCTTCACTGTCCTTCTTATCATAACCATGTTCTTTGAAAATGGTCTTATTCTTTTGCAGGCGATCCGGGGCACCACCTCACATTTTAATGATACCAATACGACGGATTCGATGATCTTTACTTTCATGGGTATCTTCATCATGGTGTTCATCGTTACCTGTGTACGTATCTGCATCGCATTTTTCAAACAAAAAAGTTTTTCCATTCCGGAACCGTATATCTGGGGCATTCGGTTGGGGCTGTTGTTCTTTGTGATCTTTTCGATTGAAGGGGGTATGATGCTTTCGCTGATGAAGCACACCGTAGGAGGCCCCGATGGAAGTCCCGGGATCCCGGTCTTAAACTGGAGCAAACAGTATGGCGATCTGCGTATCGCCCATTTTGCAGGCATCCATGCACTCCAGCTGCTGCCCTTGCTGGGATTTTATGTAACTAAGAGCAAAAAACAGATCGTTGTGGTATCGCTGATCTACTTTGCAGCTGTCACCGCCTTATTTATACAGGCTTTAATTGGCATACCTTTATTTTCTTAATACTTCTCCATGCAAAAGATACTCATTATCGGTGCTACCGGCATGCTGGGTAAACCGGTGGCACAAGCATTAATTACAGCGGGTTTTAATGTAACGCTATTGGGTCGTGACGAAAACAAACTCCGTGCATCTTTTCCTCATGCAACTATTATAAAAGGTGATGTGCTGGATAAAGAAAGCCTGGTAAAAGCTTTACAAGGACAGGACGCTGTTTATTCAAATTTGTCGGTGCTGCAAACATCCCGGCAAAAGGATCCGCAACCGGAAAGAGAAGGTATTGACAACATCATTGCTGCAGCCAAACAGGCAGGCATTCAGCGGCTCGCCAATATTTCATCTTTGGTACACCTTTATAATGGCATGAATGGTTTTCGCTGGTGGGCTTTTGATATTAAACATGCAGCGGTAGAAAAAATAAAAACATCGGGTATTCCATATACTATCTTCTATCCTTCCACTTTTATGGAAACGTATCCCTATCAAATGATGAGGGGAACTAAAATTGCTGTGCTTGGCAAATCGGTAATGCCGATGTGGTTCATTGCTGCTGCCGATTATGGCTGGCAAGTGGCCAGATCATTTTCTGTTACTGATAATAAGAGCAGGGAATATGCCATACAAGGTCCGGAAGCATACACTTTTGATGAAGCCAATAAAGTATTTATTGAAAATTATCCGAAAGCTGCATTAAAAACCATGAAGGTGCCGATGGGCATAATGAAATTCATGGGAAATTTCAGTCAGAAGTTCAATTATGGCTGGCATATTTGCGAAGCCCTTAACAACTACCCGGAGAAATTTGAAAGTGAATTGACCTGGCAGGAACTGGGTAAACCTGAAACTACCCTGGCGAACTTTGCCAAAGGGCTATAAAAAAGCGGCCCGTCGCATGACGGGCAGCTGCTGTAAACTTTTCACTTTTTATTTACTAAAGCTTGATTTCTTAAACTCTCTTTTTACCCCTGCTCCTTTACCATAAGGGCAGTAATAATCGAGTGCATCCTGGGCTTCTACGTAGGTGAGCCAGAAGTCGGTAATTGTTCCGCTAAAGACCACCCCGGAAGAACGGTTATACATATCTCTTGTTCCCCGGCTGCTGAAATTACCATACAAAACGGCGCCTTCATAAGGTTTGTAACTGCCGTAGGCCTGAATGACGGTGTAGCCGTAAAAGGTTTCCACTACAAAGTAATTACAATAGGAGTCGCTGTACACTACTTCTCCCCTTTCTTTGGTGAGCCAGTAGTCTTCTCCATTCGAAACGTGTTGATTCCTTACACATCCTACCAGCAACAGGCCGGCGATAAATAAGGCAGCGGACAGAGTAAATATTCTTTTCATAACATTTGTTTTTTAGGTTTAAAATTGTTTGTCAGACATACATTGATAAGACTATGCCAGATTTTTATTTAGCTATTATGGGTTTGTTAAAATGAATTGAAAGCCGGATATTCACTTTTCAAAACTCACTGCATGAAGTTTTCTTTAACAATAATCGCCGCTTTATTTTTTTGGCCGGCACTCTGCCAGGAGCATTATCTTGTTGTGGGCACTTATGATTCACCAAAAAGCGAAGGGATCTATGTGTACCGGTTCAATAGTACTACCGGAACCGCTAAAGAGGTCAGTCATATTAAAACATCCAATCCCTCCTTCCTTGCCATTTCTCCTGATCAGAAGTATGTGTATGCCGTAAATGAGAATGCCGACAGTACCAAATACACCGTTACCGGTCATGTAGCTGCATTTTCTTTTAATAAAAAGAATGGAACGCTTTCTTTTCTTAATAAACAGGAATCAGGTGGCAAACATCCTTGCTATGTTACTGTTGATAAAACCGGGAAATGGGTGATGGCCGGTAATTACAGCAGCGGAACTTTTGCAATATTGGCGGTGCGGAAAAACGGGGGGCTTGATTCAGCCAAACAAGTGGTGCAGCATGAAGGTTCCGGGCCAGACAGCAGCAGGCAGCGTTCGCCGCATGTGCATGCTGTGTACCTGAAAGATGGGAATACAGATCTTTTTGTTCCCGACCTGGGTATTGATAGAATAATGACCTATCGTTTTAACAGTAAAACGGGCAATGTAGTACCAACCAAAACGAAATTTGTTCAGGTACCGGGTGGCACCGGCCCAAGGCATATTGATTTTCATCCGAATGGTAAGTATGCTTACCTGATGCAGGAGTTGAACAGCTCGGTAGCTGTATACAAAAATTTGGGCGGTGGTCATCTCGTGGAAATACAAACCTTATTTTCTCTGCCGCTTACTTACCGCGGACCCATGAGCGGCGCTGATATTCATGTGTCTCCTGACGGACGCTTCCTATATTGCAGCAACCGTGATATGTCACACACTATTGCCATTTTTTCTATTGATCAAAAAACCGGTATGATAACATTAGTGGGCCATCAGTCTGTATTGGGAGAAAAGCCACGCAATTTCAATTTCGATCCAAC
>JBEBIF010000281.1:0-4825 GCA_040080515.1 Chitinophagaceae bacterium
CAGGGCTGTATTTAAAAAATAAGGACGCCGTTCCAGTAAATTAAAAAAAGGTTCATCCGCCATATGAAACGTATCATCTGTCAATGGTACATGAAAACTGATCACATCTGCATACCGTGCTATTTGCTCAAGAGAAGCTTCCCTTATATACTCTTTACTGAAACCATATTTATATTTATCGTACGCCAGTACCGTTACTTCGAATGGTTGCAGCAGTTTTGCAAAGCTGCTGCCGGCATTGCCAAAGCCGATAATACCTACTGTCTTTCCATTTAATTCAGTGCCGCGGTTCTCATCCCGTTTCCAAAGGCCTTTTTTTATTTCATTATTCGATGCTGTTATCTTATTGAGCAGGTTGAGCAGCAAACCGAGAGTGTGCTCTCCCACGGCATTCCGGTTTCCTTCGGGACTGCTTACACATTTTATCCCTTTACTTTCTGCAAAAGCCACATCAATCATTTCCATTCCGCTGCCCAGCCGGCCGATCCACTTTAAGTGAGTGGCTTTTTCCAACAACTGCTGACCCACTTTTACCCGGGTGGTCACTACAAGGCCTTCCATTGTTGCGGCATAGGCTTCCAGTTCTTCCTGGGTAATATCCGGTGCATATACTACCTCATATCCTTTTTGTGTGAGGTGGTTTATCAGCAGCTCATGACATTTTCCTGTAATGATTACTTTTCTCATTTCATCCTGAACGTTAATCCGGCAAATTGTGCTACCGTAAGCTGTTCTGCTCTTTTATTAAACAATTCGTCTTCCAATATCGCTGCATCAAATAAACTTTTTACTGCATTGCGGAGTGTTTTTCTTCGCTGGTTAAATGCCGTCTTTACCAGCAGGAAAAAATCATTCTCACTTCTCATATCCATTTTTTCTTTTACCGGCAACAGCCGGATCACCCCGCTTTTTACTTTAGGCGGTGGCTGAAACGATCCTTCCTGCACATCAAATAAGTACTCAACTTTAAAAAAAGCCTGCACCAGCACACTCAGCACTCCGTATGTTTTATTACCCTCACCTGCTGCCACCCGCTGAGCCACTTCTTTTTGAAACATTCCCACTACGGTCTCCACATTCTCTTTCCATTCCAGTACCTTAAACAGTATTTGTGTGGAAATGTTGTAGGGAAAGTTCCCGACTATTGTAAAAGGTCCGGTAAACGGTTTTTCTATATCCAAAAAACTCTGATGGATGATCTTGTCTTTTATACCAGGAAAAGTCTTTTCCAGGTAAACTACTTTCTCCTCATCCAGCTCCACGGCTTTGAAATGGATACCCGGCATTTGCAACAGGTATTTTGTCAATGCACCACCGCCCGGCCCTACTTCCAGTAATTGAGAGAATGGATACTGTTGGATGGATGCAATGATCTTCCGGCAAATATTCTCATCTTTTAAAAAGTGCTGGCCCAATGATTTTTTCAGCGTGTACATTACTGCAAATGTAACCGGAACCGGGCAGTGCATAAAACTAAAAGAGTTGCCGGAGCAACTCTTTTACATTGGATCTCTTTACTTCCCCACTGTAAACTTTTCAGTGTACAGCACACCTTCTGTATCACAAACAAGGAAATAAGTTCCCGGTGGCCATTTTGACGACTCTGCAAAAGACAGATGAGTAACCCCTATGTTCAATGTTAGTTTGGTTTGAAGAAGTATTCTTCCTTTAATATCTAATACCCGGATACCGGCAGTTCCGGATACAGCCGATTGGATGTTGATCTGCAGCTGGTCAATCACAGGATTAGGTGCTATCCCCAGCGTAATTAATTGCCGGTTGCTTAATTCTACGGTTTCGATCTTACTGTATTTTTCATTAAGTCCCTGGTTATTTATAACCCGCAACCGGTAATACGATCTGCCTCTTTTCGGTGCATTATCATTGTATGTATAATCCTGTACGCCTGGCAGGTTCCTGGCTGCAACAGCTCCAACAGGCAGCCAGTTGATCGCATCGGTACTTCTTTGTATTTCATAATTACCAACGCTGGCTTCTTCATCCGTTTGCCATTCCAG
The DNA here is from genome assembly GCA_040080515.1 of Chitinophagaceae bacterium. Classification (GTDB taxonomy): domain Bacteria; phylum Bacteroidota; class Bacteroidia; order Chitinophagales; family Chitinophagaceae; genus JJ008. Next base: position 2,019 of record JBEBIF010000281.1, read on the forward strand.
TTTTACATACTGATCATTTACCGGTGTGGCTTTAAAGGAAAGCAGGTTTACGGGCAATAAGGTTTCTACGAATACCTGGTAATCCTCCACTTCTCCATTACTAAAGTAGCCGGAAGGAGTACTGGTAGTCATGCCGGTGGTACCACGTATAATTCGTATTCTCAGGTAGGTCTTCTGTCCTACTGACAGCGGCGTATTAATATTGGCCCAGCTTAGCACTCTTGTAATTAAGGTGGGACCACCATGAGGTACTGTCAGAATCCTTCCTTCTCCGGGTTCAAAGGCACCATTACCATTAATATCCAGCCAACCGGCCAGTGTGGCATTGGCACCTGTGTTATTATATATGGTTATAGAAGCATTGAAATTGGTTAAGGCAGTGTCCAGTACTTGCACAGTACTGATGGCATCTTCATCTGCACCATCTGCATCTGCATTGAAAGAAGCTGTTTTATTAAACTCCTGGTCCCAGGTGAGGCCTAAATGCAGGGCAGTATCTTTTTCGTGCAGGGCCGGTGCCAGCGGATCAGTGTCATAACTGGCTGGTGCATCTCCAAAATCACTTTTGGGGCGAAAACCTGTTGCATCTCCACAGAAGCCGGTCCAGTCTAATACAGTTGCCCCGGTAATATTGGTGGTCGGCCCGGTAGTTCCATTCATATTATATACAGCAATCTGGTTGTACACCCAATACCTTGTATTATCCCAGGTGATGCCCGCCTGCCGTGGTGTGGCTCCACCGGTATAATAATTATTTACAATTTGCTGTGTTTGCAGATCATAGTGTGTGTATCTCCTGGCGGCAGCGTTAGGTGAACCGGCAAAGTCCACTAACAAACCATCAGCAATGGTAAAATCATTCCAGTCGTGCAGGGAAGTACCTGATCCATTATCAGACGGTGTGGCATATACCTGGCAGGCTTTAATAGCATTTCCACCGGGCACATCAAACTCTATCCTCCAGATGATGGTCTCACGGCCACCATTGTTGGCAGGAGTAAGATTCCCTTCCACACCAAAATAGAGGTCATTATCATAAAAGGCGCAGCCGGCTGATTCTACTCCCCGGTTGAAAGTGGGGATGCCCAGTGTGTTCACGTTAGGCACCAATACGGACATCGTTTCCGAATCAAAATCAAACCGCTTAATGGTCTTATTGATAGCAGGGTTACTGGTAAAGTCAATTACATAATATAAGTTGTGTTCTAAATGATCATAGCCTAATCCATTAATATACCTGGGTGAGGTGGCATCCTGGAAGATCATCTTTGCCTGCCCGGTAGCTGTATTGATCAATGATACCGTGTTGGTATCCGATGTACCGATCACATAAGTGGGCTGCCCTGTGAATGGACGGGAGGCGATAAAATAGTTGTTAGGAAATAAACCCACCACACAAGCCGTAAGATCAGATAACCAAAAATCTCCTGCCACACCACTGATAGCAACTGTTACTGTTTTTACAGGACCTGTAATGGCTACGTTCACCGTAGCGAGGTTAGACGTATTGGCCTGTGCCACAGCCGGCGCCTGGCCTTGTGCATTGATAGTACCGGAACCGGTAATAGCTACTGTACCTCCTGCTGGTTTTGTCATTGTTATTATCAATGGAAGACCCAGCGCATCAACGGCAGTTACATTCACCCGCTGCTGGTTATCGATATCGTATAAAGAAAACTGGAGGTTATTTACTTCGTTGTCGAAAGTGAAAGTAATGTTACCATTAGCATTGTATTGTACATCGGCACCAGTGCCAAATGATCCTGCTTCACCCGTATGTACGGTGTTTTCTCCAACGGTGGTGATAGTGGCCGGATAAAAAACCGCAACCCGGTTCACACCAATGGCAAACGCCTGTGTCTGGCTCATAGCAGCCGTTACAAACCCACTGTAGTTACCAGTGGTAACGAGGTAATCAAGGTTATCCCAATTCAGGTTGGCAGTATTACTTCCGGCAATACATTGTGAATAAGAAGGTGTGGCACTTGCAAAAACAAAAATGATTGCAAGTGTTTTTTTGATGGCCTGTAAGTATTTTTTTAGTAGTTTTTGTGTCATAGGCCTACGGATTAACAAATAGAAAATTACAACAGGGTAAATGCCTGTGCAAGGTAGATTGGACAAGTATATAATGGTTTAAACCTACACAGCATAAACACTGGCAAAATGGGAAAAGATGAGATCTTCTTATCGTATAAGGTGCAGGAAAAGGTGAAGTGAGAAAGCAGGCTTTGAATGTAAACTTACTATTCAGCCTGCTAATGAGCAGAGAATCAGGCACAAAAAAGCCTCCCCCTTTCAGGGAAGGCTTTGCAGGAACTACCTGCAATAATAACCAGCTACCGAGTTTAATACACTACTTATTCTTGATTACTTTAAATGTTTGTATTTCACCGCCGCTTTCCAGTTTCAACAGGTACATGCCCGGAGTATAATTAGTAAGACCATACAGGGTGTAAATTCCTGAACCTGCTGTAACAGCGTATTCTTCTTTTCGAAGAAGTGCACCGGCACTGTTAAACACCCGGAGACTGATCTTCTGATCCTGTGCCACTGTATATTTCAGGACAACAAAATCCTGGAAGAAACTGCCGAGTATGGAGAAATTATTTTTAGACACTACTCTTATAAATACTACTGGTGAATATTTATAGCCTCCGTCAATATCTATCATTTTAAGCCGGTAATAATACTCTGCATTCGATGATCCTACAGGATCACTATGCGTATAATTGGTTTCTACCTGGCTGTTGCGGGATGTTATTGAAGCAACGGTATTATAATTAAACCCATTCATACTTCTCTCC
>JBEBIF010000282.1:0-4811 GCA_040080515.1 Chitinophagaceae bacterium
CATTATTGTGTGCCGAATATTCCTTCCGGTTTTTCCCGTACAGCCTCCCAGGCTATCAGTAATGTGCTGATGCCTTTGCTGCTGGAGGCGGGTGAAGAAGGCGGTTTTGAAAATCTGCTCTGGCACCAGATACATTTGCGCAACGGTATCTATCTCTTTAAAGGGGCACTAACAAACTTCTATCTTAGTCAGCGGTTTGATCTGAAATATACGGATCTGAATTTGTTGATTGCCAGTCAGCGTTGATCGTCTGACCACCCCAGTCTGATTGTAGCAATTTTTCAACTCCGCTTTCGTTAGTTGCATATGAAATGGTTCTTCCGGATTATTTTATCAATACTTGTTCTTAGCATACTGATCTTCTTTCTTTATTGTAATAACCTGTCTTTAGCCAATAAGCAAACGATTGCTTATTATCGGGCTTTGAAAACAGCTTTAAGAGAAAAAGGTTTCCGGCCCCGCTTGCTGGTCATCAGCACCAGGCGCATCCCTCTTCATAATAAAATACAGGGTAGCTTATCGGGTGCTGCTACTAAAAGCAGGCATTTGAAAGGGGAGGCTATTGATTTCCTGGTATTTGATGTGAACAGGGATGGTAAATCAAATACAACTGATGTGGATATTGTCAGCAGGATCCTGGAAGAAGAAATATTGAAAGACAAGGGAGGTATTGGTACATACAAGAATGAAAGTTCATTCATAGACAGGCAGATGATTCATATTGATTGCAGGGAAAGCGAGAGCCGGTGGAATAGGTAGTTTTTCCTAATCGTCAGACCGGGACGGTCAGACGGCAGCTATTTATAATCCCCCATATTCACCTTCTCCCCGCAAAAACTATACTCCACTTCATCATTACTGCTCACCACCACCAGGCGGTCTTTGCAGTATTCATTGATCAGGCGGTGATATAGTGCAATGCCCACTGCATCCAAATTGGTGCAGGGCTCATCGAGCAAAACGATAGAAGAAGCGGAGAAGATACATTGCGCCAGCTTCACCCGTTGTTTCATCCCGGAGGAATAGTAACGGATCTGTTTGTTCACTGCTTTTTCCAAACCAACAGTGGTGATGATCAGGTCAGTGGTAATACCTGGTAAGAAAGGCTTGAAGCCATTATGAAAATCAAGGAATTCTTTGAGCGTCATTTCTTCCACCACTTCCAGGTAAGGGGCACATATCGAAACCTGTTGGTATATTACTTCAGTAGCAATTTCTGACTTCTTACTTCCGACCTCCGACTTCTGACCTCCGACTTCCGACTTCTGACCTCCGACCTCCGACTTCGTACTTCCTACCTCGTACTTTATCTTTCCTTCACTCAGCATCATTCCTCCGCTCAATGCCTGTAATAAAGTACTCTTGCCCGACCCATTGGGCCCGGTGATGGCATAAGATCGTCCTGCTTCAAATGTGTAGTTGAAATGACGGAATATCCAGTCACGATTAAACCGTTTACCGGCATCAGATAGGGAGATCGTCATCGTTGTTGCCTTTGGTGAACCGTTTGATGATGCCTCTGCCGCTTTCCCGGATAAATGTTACGATCTCATCCCGTTCGTCAGTAGCAGGCATTTCTTCTTCGATGTATTCCACCGCCTGGCTGGTGTTCATGCCTTTATTATAAAGCACCCTGTAGATATCAAGGATATGATTGATACGCTCCACACTGAAGCCACGCCGCTTCAAACCAACGGAGTTCACACCGGCATAGCTTAATGGATTTCGCCCTGCTTTGATATAGGGAGGCACATCTTTGGTCACCAATGAACCGCCGGCAATAAAAGAATGAGAGCCGATCTTTACAAACTGGTGTACCGCACACATACCGGCCAGTATCGACCATTCTCCAATAGTAACATGACCGGCCACCTGTGTATTATTGCTTACGATACAATTATCCCCTACCAGGCAATCATGGGCAAAATGTGAATAGGCCATGATCAGGCAGTTTTTTCCGATCACTGTTTTTTCCCGGTCAGCTGTTCCCCGGTTTACCGTTACAAACTCACGGATGGTGGTGTTATCACCAATTATTACAGTAGAATATTCTCCATGAAACTTCAGGTCCTGTGGAATGGCAGCAATTACAGCTCCCGGAAAAATGCGGCAGTTCTTGCCGATCCGGGCCCCTTCCATAATAGTTACGTTAGAACCGATCCAGGTGCCATCGCCAATTTCCACATCCTGGTGGATGACGGTAAACGGATCAATTTTTACATTGGTCGCCAGTCGGGCATTTGGATGAATATATGTATGCGGATGAATCATGAACTGAGTTTCAAAGCCACCTTGAGTGGTCAAGGCAGGCAAAGTTAACAGATACAGGCAAAAACAGAAGTTTTTTTCGCCATATATTGTTAAAAGTCAGCTTTAAACATATTGCTTCAAAGTTGCACCATTAACATTGTTCAGGAAAGTGTAAATTTGCGGGATAGTGCATAATCCCCCGGATATATTGACCCTTGCGTACAAGCAAAACCTGATGCAGGACCAAATGGTGCAGCTGCAGGAACGCCACCAGCAGATACCTGGGTCGGTCAATTATTCTATTAACCGGTACCGGCGAAATTTGCAATGGAATATGGAAGATACCGGTATGATGGTGTATCACTATGAAAAAAGCAACCCCAAAGAAAACTACCTGGAACTCCGTTTTTGTGTAAGCGGAAATGTGTACTGCCGTAAAAAAGACACAGAATGCGATATGTGCCAGTTCAGTGCATCTAAAAGCTGTGCGGAACGGGTGGACAGTGTAGATGTGGTAAGCTTCCGGTTTTCTCCCACACACCTCAGCCAGTTTGTAAAACCCAGGAAAGGAAATGCTGTGCTGACAGATAATATTCTCGCTTTTAAACATACTTCTTCTTTTACCAAGATCCACCCGGTGTGTGGTAAAACAAGGTTGATACTGGAAGGTGTTTTGAACCATACCTACAGTGATACGCTGGAGAATATCTATATCAATGCCCAAACACAGATGTTGCTGCTCTACAGTTTAGACTGTATGCTCGGTGAAAAAGAAATTGATGTGGTAGGCTGTAAGTTTCTGGCCAATGCGCTGGATAAAGAAAAGATTGTAAAAGCAAGGGAGATACTGATCCAGCATATCGGTGAGCCGATCACTATCAAAGAACTAAGCCGCAAAGTGGCCATCAACGAATGTTACCTGAAAAAAGGATTCAAAGAATTGTTTGGTACCACCGTCTTTGACTTTTATCAAAGCCAAAGAATGGAGCATGCTAAATATTTGCTCTATGAAAAAGGACTCAGTGTAACGGAGGTTTCACTTCTGCTGGGCTATTCATCCATCTCTCACTTCTCCACTGCATTTAAGAAGCATACGGGGCTGAAGCCATGTGAACTACTACTCAGGTGATCCCGGTATTTTACGAACAGTCATTCGGGGGTTTACAACTTTTTTATAGAAAACACACTGCTGGTTAGGTAATAATATTTCTGTGACATACGTTACACACCATATGGCATCATTTTTGAATATTTGTTTGTCACCCATGCGTAAAATCCTGGCAATACTTCTGATTAGTCTTCACCTTATGGGTAATACCGAGGTGGGCCAGCTAGTGCGGTTTCCGCAATTGGTAGCGCATTTCTTTCAGCATCACCGGCTGGATCCCTCCATCAGTTTCTTCGAATTCATTGCTATGCATTATGCCGGCGATGATGGCACTACCGCCGATGACGATTTTGATAAAGAACTTCCCTGCCATAATGTGAATCATAATACCATGACAGTGGTTTATTCTCCAATGGTGGCCGATGTCTTTTCAATTGAATTCACCTTCCCTGAATCAAGAGAATACAATAGCCGTTTGCAAACCGGCATTAGCTCCAAGCATGTACTGCTGGTGCTACAACCTCCCAAACAAGCCTGATCTCCCTTCTTTTTTATTACAGGACCACTGGTTCTGAATCCCGGCATTTTAACACCGGAACAATAACCGTATCTGCATACTACTGACAGCAGCTGCTGAAACAGATAGTATGTACAGGTTATCTGTACGAGGGTATTCTTGAATAAAAACCAACTTGTATGAAAAATAAACTTGTTTTTACAGGTGTTGCTATTACTATAATAATGGCAGTGCTGAATTCCTGTCGCCATGAGATACTGGATCCTGTAAATGGACCTGGTTCCGGGGGAGGCAATCCGTTGCCCACATCCAACTGCAATCCGGACACGGTCTATTTTGTAAACCAGGTGATGCCCCTGATATCGTCCAATTGTACCATGAGTGGCTGTCACGATAATATCACTCATGCAGACGGAGTGAATCTGACCACCTACTCAAAGATCATGCAGTATGTGGTGGCAGGTAATGCAGCCAACAGCAAGTTGTATAAAGTGATCATCAAGACCAATGGCGATCGTATGCCTCCGCCGCCGATGCCTGCATTTACCACGGCTCAAAAAGCATTGATCCAAAAATGGATCAGCCAGGGTGCCAGGAATAACAGTTGCATTGGCAGTTGTGATACAGCCGTATTTACCTACAGCGGGGCCATAAAACCAATTATGGATGCTAAATGCACAGGATGTCATAATCCAACCAACCTGGGTGGAAACATTGATGTATCAACTTATAACTCGGTCAAAGTACAGGCCCTCAACGGAAAATTGTATGGCTCTGTGGCGCATCTCTCCGGGTATTCACCAATGCCAAAAAATTCAGCAAAGCTGTCGGACTGTGAAATTCGCCAGGTTCAGAAATGGATCAGTGCCGGTACTTTAAACAATTAAAATCAATAGTATGAAATTCTTTCTTTCAATAGTATTAGCGCTGTCTCTT
>JBEBIF010000283.1:0-4797 GCA_040080515.1 Chitinophagaceae bacterium
ATGATAGCCCTTGAAAAAGAATACCAGCAGAAATATCAGGCAATGATGGGTGCCTTTGCCTTAAGATGCCCTTCAGGAGAAGGATCTTCGCATGCAAACTGTGCGACCGATGAAGAAATTTGTAAGGCAAAAGATGCATTAGCAGATACATACTTGCCCAAATTCGCTTACCTCACCCAGGAGATGCAGGAAAAAGGTAAATGGATCTACCGTACTTATTTTGACGAGCTGGCCTACTGGCATTATCTAAGCCTTAATCCTATCGGTTCTGACAATTTTAAAATGCAGTACTACTATTTTATCCAGCAATACCTTGTCATGATCGGCGGGATCTGCCAGACAAGGATCATTAAACCTTGTGAATTTAAGAAAGCCACTACCAGCAAAGAAAGTAATGCTATCAAAGAATTTGATTGTCCCATTGATGTGGCACTCGCTTTGGGGATCGCTAAAGTGGAACTCAACTGTGAGAAATTCTCTATTACCGGTGGTGAAGGATTGATAGTTGAGTATGAAAAGGATTTTAAAACAAAAAAATCAACGCTCAGTGTTGGCGTTGGTGTCAAGTTCGACCTGGGAATAAAAGCGGGCCCGGCCAGGGCAATCGCAGGAGTCAAAGCAACGGAGTCGGTCTTTATAAGTTTTGATGGCAACAATGGCATATCGGATGTCGGATTGGAGAATGAGGTCAAGGCAACCGGCCATATCACGGGTGTGATAAAAGAAAGTGTAAGCATGGGGTCCAAACTAGGCATTAACGGGGGGTGGGATTTTAACGAAGGTCCCTTAAAAGGACGTTTATAAACCAGGTCAATATTAAGCACATGAAATATTCAATTCTCAAAGGACTGTTGTATCTGGCACTCCTGGTACCGGTTAAACTGGTTGCGCAAAGCCCCAAACTCACTGGCGCATTCGCTGCTTCTTTTGGCATTGTTGCAGACAGTAAAGGAAATGTTTTTGTAACAGGTCAGAATAATAAGGTAATAAAAATAACAGCAGCCGGAAAAGCGGAGCTTTTTGCAGGCGGCGGAAGAAACCGTAAAGATGGCCAGGCAAAAGAGATAAGGTTTTCCAGCCTTGCAGGAATCACCATTGATTCATCCGATAATTTGTATGTAACAGATGGCACAAGGATTAGAAAAATTACGCCGGAAGGATTTGTAGCTACCATTGCCGGCAGTGAAGTATCCGGGTATAAAGACGGCGACCGGTCAACAGCGGCATTTGTTTCTCTTGAAAATATTGCCATTGATAATAGCGGAACTATTTATGTTACGGATAATGAGTGGACCAATAACAGGGGCAGCAGCGGATATTCTGTTATTCGCAAGATCACAGCACAGGGGGTTGTTACTACAATAAAAGATGGAAATGACAGTGCGCTTCGTTTACATTATCCCCGTGGCCTGGCCTGCGATGAAGCAGGCAACCTCTATGTAAATGCCAGCGTAAGCCATTGCATCAAAAAGATCTCTCCATCCGGTGTGATCAGCACTATGACCGGGCAATGTGATAAAACGATATTCAACTCTGTTTATAAAGAAGGAGATATAAAAACAGCCGTATTGACCTGTCCCAGTGGTATGGCTATTGCAAAAAACGGAGACCTCTATATTACTGACTCAAGATTGCAGCGAATTATAAAGATCACCAGCAATAAAGTAATCACAGTGGCTGGTACAGGTAAGTTTAATTTTTCCGGCAACCCCGCTGGCGCTGCAGAACCAGGTTATGCAGATGGAAAAGCTTTAACGGCCCGTTTTGATTCGCCAAATGGTATTGCTTTTGACCAGAATGGGAATTTATACATCATAGACCGCAGCAGCTCCAATAACAGTTATATTCGTAAACTCTCGCCGGATGGAATGGTAACAACTTTCTGCAAACATGAATGGAATCCTAAAACAAGTCAATATGAAGAAGTGGAATAAATACAACAGCCTGTTCATTGTATGGATACTGGTTTCTGTACAGGCCTTTTCTCAAACAGAGACATTTGACATTGTAACCTATACCCCGCCGAAGGATTGGAAGAAAGATGCCAGGCCCGGTGTGGTGAATTATACAAAAATCAATACCACCAACGGCGGTTTTTGCGTACTTACTGTGTATGCAAGTACCGTAAGCGCAGGCGATGCACAAAAAGATTTTGCCAACGAATGGAAGAAACTGGTGGCAGAACCCTACAAAGCGGAAAGCGATCCGAAAACGGAAGCGCAAACCACCGCGGACGGCTGGGAAATTGTTGCGGCCGCAGCGCCGGTAAAAGTAGATGGTGCCGATATTTATATTTTCCTGACCGTATTGAGCGGCCATGGGAAAACGGTCAGCATAAGAACAAGCCTGAATGACGAAGCCTATTTGAAGGAACTGACTGCTTTTCTTGAAACGATCGATCTTGACAAAACAAAAGCGGTTTCGGAAAACAACATAGCACCTGTAACTGCCGGCACTGGCAGTGGCTCCGGTAATTTCAGGATGATGAACTACGATCCTCCTGCAGGATGGAGCCACCAGGTGTTCGGAGATGGGGTGGTCTTTAAACCACTGGACCTGCCTGCAGATGAACACCTGTCAATGCAGATAATGCAACCGCTGAATTTTTCTGGCAGCCTGGAGCAGGCCCTTCAGCAAAGTTTTGATGAAGCCGCTGCTATGTACAACGGAACAAAGATGAATTACATAGGAGAAGGTAACTACAAAAAAGAGCAGGCAAAAATATCATTCCAGGGCTGGGAGTATATCCGTTGCAACGGTGGCATTCGCATAGGTGGTGGTGAGTATCCGCCTGAATATGGTCTTGATCTGTTTGTAATAAGGATCAACAACCGCTTTGAACGGGTGGCTGTTTTAAAATCAAGAAAAATAAACAGGAGTTGCAGCATGTCGTCATTTTATCCTGATGAAAGGGTTCAATATGCCAATGCGATCAATGAATTTTTATTCCATTTGCAGTTTACTGACGGGCCACAACCGCTCCTCGCCCAATCAAAAAGTATTGAAGATGGTGGCATTAAAGGTGTATGGCAGGGCATTTCCATGCAAACATCGGCAACATCCGGTATCCGGTATAATGTTTTCTCACCCATATTCTTATCCAATGGCCAGGCGTATTTTGGTTCTAAGTTTTCATCCGTAGGTTTAGACGGGGTAGATACCCGGATACCGCCTGAAATAAACCGGAGGGATTGGGGTACTTACACGTTCAGTAATGGACGGGGCGTTTTAAAAATGCCATACGCCAATATTCCATTGAGGATGGAAGGAAATACACTTATCATCACCGCCAACCAGACCGATCACCGATTTTATCAATTGCCTTCAGTGACCGGGGCAAGATTTAATGGCACTTACATTATGAGTGAAGCGTATGGAAAGATCCCTTCCATTACGTTTACAAGCGATGGAAGATTTACCGACAAAGGTGCTGTACGGGTTTTGTGTCATGAATATAATGATTGTACCAACCCGGGCATGATTCCAGGGTCAGGCACCTATGAAGTAAAAGATTATACCATCACATTTAGCTATAGCGATGGAAGAAAAGTAAAATTGGCATTCCTGGGAGCAGATTATGACATAAAAAATCAAAGCCCGGCAAAGCTGATGATGAGTTCTAATGAGGACCCGATGATAAGGCAATAGGTTTCTTTATCTCAGCTCATCCACCTTCACCCTCGTTGGCGTAGCTGTTCCTGCTACAATGCTTTTTGAGCTAAGGGCAATGGCTTTGATCACCCTTGTCATATTTTCCAGGTCCAGTGTTTCCACCTGGTCGGTGAGTTTGTGATAGTGAGGTTCGATATCCATTTTGGAAGTAGAGATGGTATGTGCCGGCACTCCCAGCCTGGCCAGTGTGGCATTATCGGAACGATAGAATAATTGCTGTGTGGGATATGGATCAGGATAAAAAGTAAACTCTGTGCCCTGCAGATCTTTGGCTAAGATCTCCCCCATATCCGTTTTTTCGTAGCCGGTGATATAAGCAGAGTTCTTTCCCCATTTACTTTCTGTGCCGATCATTTCAATATTGAACATGGCCATCACTTTACCGGCCTCTAATTGACGGGAGAAATATTGTGACCCGAAGCCGCCTATCTCTTCCGCCGTAAACGCTACAAACACCACTGTCCTTTCATTATTGTTTAACTGTTTAAAATATTTGGCAAGCATGATCACCGCGGTAGTTCCGGCGGCATCATCATTCGCTCCATTGTAAATAGAATCACCATTAACGGGCTTCCCAACTCCGAGGTGATCATAGTGACCGGAAAAAACAACGTATTCTTCTTTCCGGCTTTTGCCGGGTAACACACCAACAACGTTGGCCATTTTCTGTTCTGTAATTTCATGGGTTGCTTCAATTGACCAGGTATTCGGGTCGGTATCAGTCAAAATAAATACCACATTGGTATTTGTTTTAAACATAGAAGACTTCAGTCTCGCAAGGTTTCCAAAGCTGTTGGCAAAACCCGTTTCCACCAGCACCAGCATATTTTTATTGCTGCGGATAAGTTTCCGGGCTTCTGTTTGCAGGTTGGCGCCCTCCTTTATAAAAGCTTTCTCGTATCCTGAATTTTGGTCAAACTTCAGTTGTGGCTGGCAGGTAACGGCGATAATATTCTTTTGTTCTATGCTCACGCCGTCCAGTTGTGCAGCTGCACTGATGAATTTGGTGCGAACCATAGTAAATTCCTGGCGATAGTTGCTGCTGTTGCCCCATGTTTGCAAACCGATGGCTTTGAATTCAGCTGCAATAAAATCTGCCGCTTTATCTATATCAGGAGTAAAGGT
>JBEBIF010000284.1:0-4794 GCA_040080515.1 Chitinophagaceae bacterium
GTATAAGAGACAGCCTGGTTATAATAAAAACCTCAACAGTAAGCTGAGGTTTTTATTTTCATATTTGCGCTTGGTGTATTATTTATAGGCAATGAACTTTTGTTCTGCTTTTACGATCTTTTCAAAGAAAGTTTTAAATGCTACGTAATCCGCTGCAGGAATATTTTCCCTTGAATTGGCAAACCGCCTGGTGACCACCAGTTTATCCGGTGCTTTTAACGTGTATTGCAGGGTAAATTTCATATCCTTGAATGTCAGTGTTTCAGAAGCGGGCACTTCCATAAACTTGCTGCCCGCCGGTGCTGTAATGGTAACAATGGTTTCATACACGTCCACATCTTCATACTGCCAGTAAGCTATCGGGTAGGTCCTGGTTTCTGCAGAAAAATTATCCAGTGAAGCCACCACATCAGGGTACGTTATCCGAAATGTTTTTATTGCCCCAATTTCTGATATTTCATTTTTTACTTTGAAACTGTAAGAATACACCACTGAATCCTCCAGTTCAGCCAGGTCTTTAAATGTTACCTGCTCCAGTTTCACGTTGTTCTTGTAACCGTTGGCAATAGATTTCTCCATTTCTTTTAGCTGCTTCTCATTATCCATATCCTTGTAGGTGTCTCTTACACCGGATGACAGGCTGCCAAACTTGGTGGTCTTAACGGACACACCCAGGTCTGATTCTACCGGCTTGATATCCATCACCCGCTTCACCACATCTTTGGTCCTGTTGTCCGCTTTTAACGCCTGGAGCAGCGCTGCTTCTTTTATATTTTTAGACGGGATCTCCAGTATGGCAGAACCGCCGAGGTTATTCGGTACGCTGGCAAATGGCAGGTTATTATCTGTCAGTTCAATATAATACTTCTTATTATCCAGTGTAGCCCTTACGATACAATGATTAAACTCCACACTGGGCAGCATGATCTCTTTATCACCATTATCCCGTGTATTCACCAGCACCATTTGCGCATTGATACCGGCCATATGCGCCAGCGTTACAAACAGGCTGGAAAGATCCTTACAATCCCCCAGGCGGGTAGTAAGTGTGGCTGAAGCCCTTTGCGGAACATAGGCGCTCTGCCGGAAGGAAACAGAACTGTACCGGATATTATCTTCTATATACTCATATATCTTTTTCGCTTTTTGAAATTGTGTCATTGGCTTTTGCCCGTCCGGAAATAATTTTTTGTACAACGCAATTATCTCAAAGTCCTCTTCTGCCTTATTATTACAAATATCACTGTACCAGTCGGCAATTTCTTTCCAGTCCGGAATAGTGGAAACATGCAGCACGGTGCTTACATCAGATAATTCCGGCATCAGTGGTTCATCCTTTTCCGGTACCGGCTTTACAATTTCCCAACTGTACTGTTTAAAATTTTCCACATCCTTTATCACCGGCTGAACAGTTGAATTATTAAATACATAATTGATCTTAAGATCAGCAGGTACCAGCAGGTGATATTTGGTGGTGGCAGTGTAGATCTGCCCGCCAAAATAATAGCGGTCCCAGTATTCCTTGGCAAACCGCCCGTACACATAACTGCGCAGCCGGTATTTGAATACGATCACATCACCGGCTTCCAGGTTGGTGAATACGATCTCATTTTCATTCCGTTCCCCGTCTATCTTGCTCTGGTTCTTTTTGATGATCTCGGCCTTTTCTATCAGCAGTGATTGTGAGTTACCATACCCGATAGAAGATTCCTTATAGCGGTTCACCCCTTTTTCATTGGTGATCCGCAGGATGATGGTATAATACTCTTCATTAGCTCCACCGGGATACAGGATCACTTCTTTCTGATCCAGGATATAGTAGTACCCATAATCTGTGTTTTTAGCATCCTCCAGTTTATCTTCTTTGATCACTTTAGTAATATCCGATTCTGGGAATACTTTGTAGAGTTCCGACTTGCCATTCAGCTTGCGAATCTTATTCAGGATGGTGTATTGGTTTGGATCATATTTGAGAGACTGATTATACGCATCCAGGGCTTCGGTAGTATTATTCCGCTCATTTTTTATATCTCCCAATTGCTCCCAATAGCCTTCACTGTACGGGGCCAGTGCCAATGCCCGGCGGATGTACTCTTCTGATTTATCATATTGCTTTGCAGAATAATAATACTTTGACATATTGTAAAATCCGCTGGGCGAATACGGAAAAGATTCTGCCAGTTTTTTCTTTATGTCCAATGCTTTTTCATTACTGCCCAGCTCCGCCAGTAAGTCAGCATAATCCTTATACACTTCATAGTCATAATTATCCTTCATGAAATTCTCATACACTTTCATGGCGCCTTTCTTATCCTTGTACACATCTTTCTTAATAGCATACATCAGTGCAATGAACTTGGGATTGTCCGGGTACTTCTTAAACATCATCTCGGCTTCTTTTATCAGTTCTTCATACTTCTTTTCCTGTACCAGCAGCATGATCTTATAAGCAGCGGTGCTTTCATCCTCACCATACAGGCTGATGCGTTTGTTCAACTCTACAGCACCATCCTCATATTTCTGGTTATCAAAAAGCTCTTTGATCTTCAGGTCCAGTACAATTAGACTTTCTGCATCGGCCTGTTTTATTTTTTCTATCTCTTCCAGCAGCAGCGTTCTGTTGTTCTCCCGTATCAGCACTTCCACCATTTTCATTTTCAGCAGACAGTTGTCAGGCGCTTTTTCAATGGCTTCTGAAATAAGATTCCTGGCTTCAATTACTTTCTTGCTCCGCAGGTACACATCTGCCAGCAACAGGTAATTCAACAGGTTGCCCGGTTGCTTTACTATCTTATCCTGGAAAAAGGCTTCTGCAAAATGAGGAAGCAGTGTGTATTTTTTAGTGCTGCCTGCCAGTTTAGGATAAGCAGCATAGGTGGCCGACCCCGTAATTCCGGGGAGTGGCTTAAACTTTTCATCAGTAAAACGAATATTAAAATTGGGATAAGAAGTTCTTGTATAACCCAGTTGCACCAATACCCTGTTCACTCCTTTTTTCAGATCGCATTTTACAGTATAAGCATCCATATCTGTAACCCGTTCTTTTGATTCAGCGATCACCAGCTCATCATTGATCCATACTTTGATAGAACCGCTGACACCTACATTGCAGTAAACCGGTTGATCAGCCGCCGATGTCACAAAGTTTTGTGCATACACAACAGCAGTCTGGTTGCCAAACTGGTAGCTCACCGGGGTCCATCCGTCATTTACTTCCGCCGGCGGGGTGATCCATTTTACATCCGCATTGGTGATGGACTTAAAAACAGCCCCGGGCTCCGGATGCTCCAGCGGACCGTAGTTTTTAAAGAACCCGCTTTGAGAAAGATTCTCAAACGGGCCGGTATATTGCCAGTTTCGTATGCTGCCGATGGCATCATAGTACTTTTGTGTCTTGTCAAAATCATTGGAGAACAGATTGTGTAACCCTTTTTGATAATGGGCAGAGGAAGCAATGGTGCCATGTGCTTTTGAATCTTCCATCAGCTGATCTACCAATTCTACCTGGTGGTCAAATCTTTTTTTACCTGATTCACCCAATACCGCTGTATTGAACCAGAGGGCATACACATACGGCGACGGATTTTCTGACCTCGTATAAAAAGATTTTAAAAAATCAGTGATCTCATCTTCTTTGCCGTTATAGCTTTTCAGATAGATCTTCGACAGGTAGGCGTCCTGAAAAGTAGCGGGGTCTTTTTCTGCCTCAAGTAATAATCGTTCTGCCTCATCCCGTTTATTTGCGTCTAATGCTTTCCAGGCTTTTTCATAAGCGCCGGATTGAGAAAATGCAGCAAGGGAGAGTACGAATGAAATAAGTACGAAAAAATGTTTCATGGTGGTAATTTAATTACACTCAAAATAGAGGTTTTTGGGTTAATCGCAATACTTTGATAATTGAAATTTTGACCAGCAAATGCGGGTTGCTGTGTATGAGGATGCTACACTTTCAGAAGTAGCATCCGGCACCTGAATTTAAGTGCCCGATAATCCTGCAAAGGGGAATCAAAATCAGGGGCCTGATCAAAAGTCCATGCACCCCTGGATGATCTTTTTCCACTCCGGGCTGCTGAGCTTTTCGGGTGTAAGATCGGTCGCATTCAGTGGGTTGGGATATCTTGTTTCTATTTTGAAAAGCATACAGTTACAATAATTCTTTGCTTTCTCAGTGCCCGATCCGCCTTTTTCGGCTGTTTCAATACAATTTGATAGAAATGCTTCCCTTTCTTCGGTTCCCCAGAATCCGCCGAGGCAGCTCTTAATATCCGTTTGCCATACGGCTGATTCCATTTCGGCCTCTGTAATTTTTGCTGCCAACTCTATGTTCGGATACTTTAATTCTACTTTTTCCTGCATACAATAACAATAGAAACGGGCCGAATCCTCGCTCATGTTTGCCCTGGCTTCCCTGATACAGGAAGTGATAAATGCATAACGCTCATACGAAGGCCAGCCTTTTTTTTCGCCGGGTTGCTGTGAATAAGACAGGTTGGCTGCAAGTAATAAGATGGGCAGAACGATGAACACTGGTATTTTTTTCATAATGCAAAGTACAAATTCGCTTTGGAGTCTCCTATTATTCACTGTTTAAACCTGCAACGCCGTACCACCAGCGTACACTGCCACCGCATATAATGAGAAAATTACCGTTGTTAAATATTGTATTTTATTTTTTCTGAACAAACTGTAGCATTGGCACATGAAAAAAACCGGCTTGCTTATTCTTCTTTTGACCATGCTGTTTTCTGCCCGGGCCAATCCCGGCGATTCCACTATTCCCAGGAAGAAATATGT
>JBEBIF010000285.1:0-4791 GCA_040080515.1 Chitinophagaceae bacterium
AAACCAAAACATTACCGCTTAAAAAGACCATCAGGAAAATTGCTGTGATCGGACCAAATGTAGACAACCGCATCGCTGTGCTGGGTAATTATAATGGCATTCCTTCCAAAGTGGTCACCGTACTGGAAGGTATCCGGGAAAAATTGGGGAATGATGTAACGATCGTTTATGAAAAAGCTATAAATTTTACTAATGATACCTTACTTGCTTATTCTGATCTGAAAAAACAGTACAGCTGGGAAGGGCAACAGGGATTTAAAGCAGAATACTTCAACAACCGGGAACTGAAAGGCAACCCGGTATTTACTAAAAACGAAAATGCCGTAGAACACACCTGGCAAAGAGGAGATATTGTGGGTGATAATATGACAGCTACCAACTTCTCAGCAAGGTTCACCACTAATTTTAAAGCAACCACTGATAGTGCGGTTACTTTTGAGGTGGAAGCGGACGATGGCTATAAATTAATTATTAATGGCACTGCTGTCATTGATGCCTGGTCACGCAACCGCTGGGGTGCAAAGACATTTAAGCTGCAGACCAAAAAAGATTCTGTTTACAATATGGTGCTGGAATACTGGCAGGGTGATGATAACGCTGCTGTATCATTGAGGACCGGAAATTTTGTCCGATCAGATTTCTCTGCATTGGTAGCAAGAATTCAGGATGCAGATGTTATTCTTTTTGTTGGCGGCATTTCACCACAACTGGAAGGTGAAGAAATGCCGGTGAATGCGCCCGGCTTCAATGGTGGCGACAGAACATCTATTTTACTACCTGCAGTGCAAACCGAACTGATGAGATCCCTGAAGGCAACGGGCAAACCACTGGTATTTGTAATGATGACGGGCAGCGCCATTGCTGTTCCCTGGGAAGATGAAAATGTTCCTGCCATTATCAATGCCTGGTATGGCGGTCAAAGTGCAGGCACCGCTGTGGCTGATGTTTTGTTTGGAGATTATAATCCTGCAGGACGATTACCCGTTACCTTTTACAAAAGTGACAGCGACCTGCCCGGCTTCAGTGATTACTCCATGACCGGCAGAACCTACCGGTACTTTACCGGCGAAGCCTTGTATCCTTTTGGATATGGGCTTAGCTATACTACTTTTAAATATGATATGCTGAAAGCACCGGCTAGTATTGTGAAAGGGAAAAAAGTTATTCTGAGTGTACGGGTAACTAATACAGGAAAAATAAATGGCGAAGAAGTAGTACAATTGTATGTAAGTACTCAAAATAAAAATATCAGATCACCACTCAAAGCATTAAAGGGGTTTCAACGCATTACACTAAAAGCAGGAGAAAGCAAACTGGTAACATTTACGTTGACGCCCGCTGATCTGTCTGTTGTAAGCGAAAAGGGAGTACTGCAACAACCAAAAGGCAAACTGATGATCAGTATCGGAGGCGGACAACCGGGTGTACGGAATAAAACAACTTCAACAGTTCTTACCAAACTGGTAACTGTATTATAAAATGACTAATTAGGACTTTCCAATGAAGTATATATTTCTGATACTGACCTTGTATATATCAGCAAGCTGTTACCCGCAGGTAAAATTGCCGCAGCTGGTAAGGGACAGCATGGTTTTGCAAAGAGATACAAAAATAAAAATATGGGGTTGGGCTGCTGTAAAAGAAAAAGTAATCCTGAGGTTTAATAATAAGACCTACAAAACAACAACTGGCCCTGATGGCAAATGGATGATCGTATTACCTCCTGCAAAAGCCGGTGGTCCTTACACCATGGATATTACTGCAAGTAATAAGATTCATCTGAAAGAGATTTTAATAGGCGATGTATGGGTCTGTTCGGGGCAGTCAAACATGGTGCATCAATTGAATATACATGATGTCACGTATGCAAATGATATATCCAACGCCAACTATCCGCACATAAGACAATTCTGGATACCGAATCTCCCAAACCTGGAAGGGCCCAAAGATGATCTTCCGGCCGGTTACTGGAAAGCAGCTATCCCGGCAGATATAAGGCCCTTCTCCGCTGTAGCCTACTTTTTTGCCAGGAAGATCTATGAAAAATACCAGGTGCCCATTGGCCTGATCAATGCAAGTGTAGGTGGCACGCCTATTGAAGCATGGACAAGTGAAGAAGGGTTAAAGGAATTTCCTTCGTTGCAAGCAACCATTCAAAAAAATAAAGACACAAGCTATATCAATGAACTTTCAAGAAGATCTTTAGCCAAAAATGCAAACACACCTCCGCAACCCCTGCAGGACAAAGGATTGACCGGCCCCAAACCCTGGTATGATGTTTCTTATATTCCGCCAGTCGGCGGATGGCATACTATTAATATCCCCGGCTATTGGGAAGACCAGGGAATAAAAGATCTGAATGGCGTTGTTTGGTACAGAAAAGAAATTAATGTACCGGTATCAATGATTGGTAAACCGGCAAGAGTTTTCTTAGGAAGAATTGTGGACGCTGATATCGTGTATATAAATGGAGAACAGGTGGGCAACACTACTTATTTATACCCGCAAAGAAGATATAGTGTGCCGGCCGGTCTGCTGAAAGCTGGAAAAAATATTTTTGTTATTAAGGTCACCAACACGAATGGTAAAGGAGGTTTTGTTCCTGGCAAACCCTATTGCCTGTTTGCCGGGACCGACACCATTGATCTTAAAGGGTACTGGCAATTTAAAGTAGGTGAAGTATATGAACCCCGCAGTGGCGGACCTGGCAGCGTAGCTATCAATGCACAAAACCAGCCAACAGCATTATATAACGGCATGATCGCACCGCTTATCAATTACACAATTAAAGGTTTTCTCTGGTACCAGGGTGAAGCAAATACAAGCCGGGCAGAAGAATATGCTGCACTTCAAGCCGCCCAGATCACTGATTGGAGAAATAAATGGGGCCAGGGCGAACTTCCGTTTTTATATGTGCAGCTTCCCGGTTTTATGGATCGAAATTACCTGCCGTCCGAAAGTCAATGGGCTGCATTACGGGAATCACAATTGAGGTCCTTAGCTGTTCCCAATACAGGTATGGCCGTGGCTATTGACTTAGGAGAATGGAACGATATACATCCCGATAATAAAAAAGATGTGGGTGAACGTTTGGCACTGCTGGCAGAGAAGATCGCCTATGGAGAAAAAGAGTTGGTTTGCTCCGGCCCTCTTTATCAATCCTCCGTTGTGGATGGCAGTAAAATAATGATCACTTTCAGCAATACCGGAAGTGGCCTGGTAACAAACGACGGCGAAGCATTGAACCAGTTTGCTATTGCCGGAGAGGATAAGAAATTTGTATGGGCCATCGCAAAGATCGAAGGAGATAAAGTGATAGTATGGAATACCGCTGTAAGCAACCCCCTCTATGTCCGTTATGCATGGGCAGATAATCCTGAAGGGGCTAATTTATATAATAAAGAAGGTTTACCGGCATCACCGTTTCGGACAGATAAATAAAGTAAAATGAAAAAAAAGTATTTGATACTTGTCAGCATGGCAATTATTTTTTGCAACGCAGCCAATGCACAAAACCAGGTTGTTTTAAATGCTGCTGCTGCAAAAGATACCATCAGCAAAAATATCTATGGGCATTTTGCGGAGCATCTTGGCAAGTGCATATATGGTGGATTCTATGTGGGCGAAGGCAATAAAAAGATCCCCAACAAAAACGGGATCCGCCTGGATATAGTAGCAGCATTAAACAAATTAAAAGTACCGGTACTCCGTTGGCCCGGCGGTTGTTTTGCAGATGCGTATCACTGGAAAGATGGAGTGGGACCTAAAAACAAAAGAAAACCAGTTGAGAATATGTGGTGGGGCAACGTAAGGGAAGACAACAGTTTTGGTACCCATGAATTTCTTCAGCTATGCGAAATGATAAATGCTGAACCGTACCTCGCAGTGAATGTTGGAAGCGGCACGGTAGAAGAAGCAGCAGATTGGGTAAAATATATCAATCATGCCAATGGCACCAGTGCATTGACGGACTGGCGTCAGCAAAACGGAAGAACAAAGCCCTGGAATGTAAAGTACTGGGGCATTGGCAACGAATCATGGGACTGTGGCGGCCACATGACCGTTGATTACTATATCAACGAGTATAAACGGTATGCCACTTTTATGACCACCTATGGCAATACCGAAGGTCTGTTTCGCATTGCTGTGGGCCCCGGCTCGGAAGATTATAAATGGACAGAGGCCTTAATGCGTGACATCCCTCTCAAAATGCTCGATGGCATTTCTGTGCATCACTATTCTGTCATCAACTGGAACAACAAAGGGTCTGCAACGCAGTTTACAGAAGAAACGTATTTTAAAACGATGGAGCAGGCCATGCGTATGGAGAGCTTTGTTACAAAAAATAGTGAGGTCATGGATAAATATGACCCCGCAAAGAAAGTGGCATTGATAGTGGATGAATGGGGCGGCTGGTATGAAACGGAGCCCGGTACAAACGGTGCATTCCTGTATCAGCAAAATACCATGAGGGATGCTATGATCGCTGGCCTTACATTGAATATCTTTAACAACCATGCCGACAGGGTAAGAATCGCCAACCTGGCCCAATGCATCAATGTACTGCAGGCAGTGATATTGACGAAAGAAGAAAAAATGCTACTGACACCTACCTATCATGTGATGGAAATGTACAATGTTCACCAGGATGCGCTATTGCTTCCGCTTACGGTCACAAGTAATGACTATACATTCGGAGAAAAAAAGTTAAAAGCCGTCTCCGCTTCTGCCTCAAAAGATAAAAATGGTGTCGTTCATATTTCACTGGTGAATATTGACGCCGGCAGGCAG
>JBEBIF010000024.1:0-19958 GCA_040080515.1 Chitinophagaceae bacterium
GTAAAAGAACAGGAAGGCCAATTGCTTCATAATAATAATTTAGTGAAAATATCATACCATTTTACCGGTAAAACAGCTTTCCGGAAAAGGCGGAAGTTATAAAACTCCTACCTTAGCGCTCCAAACAGCTCTTAAGAAAATGATCAGCAGAAGAAATATCCGGGTGAAAGTGATGCAGAGCCTTTATACCATCCATACACTTGAAAATGAAGTGAAACCCGGGCAGCCGCAAAAAATTTTACAAGATCACTTTGATGAGACCCGGTCTTTACTCGTGTACCTTACCTGGTTTTTGACAGAAGTGACCCGTTATGCTGAAAAAGACGCCCATAATAAAGCCTCCAAACACCTTCCTACCAGCGGCGACCTGAACATCAATACCAAGATCTCCGGCAATGAAGTACTCTGGAAACTGCTGGAAGACGCTGCATTAAAAGCAGAATTTGCCCGGCAAAAGCCGGAAGCCATCACTGACAGAGAACTTATCCGCAAGGTCTATTACTCCCTGATTGAAACACCCGAATACAAAAAATATATCTCCACCGGGGCCCGGGATAAAACCGATGAAAAAAAGATCGTCGAATTTATACTCAATGATCTGCTCCTCGCCAATGAATTATTTGTAAGCCATATCGAAGACATTTTTTCCAACTGGGATGACGATGGTGAAATGGTGGTGCAACTCCTTACCGGATACCTGCATAAACCCGGCACTATCAACTTTAACCAGATGATGAGTGCAGATAAAGCCCAGTTTGCCAAAAACCTGCTGCAGACCGTGCTTGATAAAGATGAATACCTGCAAAGCCTGATCATTCCTAAATTAAAAAACTGGGATCCCGAACGTATTGCATTGCTGGATATGATCATGATGAAAATGGGAGTAGCTGAATTCCTTTACTTTGAAACCATCCCGCCAAAAGTTACCATCAACGAATACATCGACCTGGCCAAAGACTACAGCACCACACAAAGCGGCCAGTTTGTGAACGGCATCCTGGATAATATTCACAAAGAACTGGTACAGCAGGGAGTGATGCAGAAGGTGGATTATAAGAAAAGTCAATAGTCGGTAGTTGATAGTCGATAGTCGCTCTGCGAAACCTCCGGTTTCGCAGTTCTCAATCACACAGTTTATTAAACAGACTCGCACCTGCAACTTGCACATTCGCACCTGCACAGGCATGTTTTCATCCTGCAGGCTTGCAATGGTACCCGCATGGGCACTTTCCCATCCAAAAGGGCTTCCACTTACCCCTTCACGCCTAACTTTCGACTCTAAACTTTAGACTTTCGACTATCGACCCCTGACTCCCAACTCCCCCATTATTCATTCAAACTTGTCCACCTCTTAACTTACCGTTACATTTGCACTTCTTAAATCCTGATTTTAATGAAACAGATCTTTATTGTACTGGCTGCGATCGTTACCCTGGCGGCCTGCAAAACAACCGACAAAAAAGTAACGCCTGCGTCAAACATGACCAAAGAGGACATGGAAAAGGCCAAGAATGATTCTGCCAATTTCACCACCATTGAATGGATGGATTCCACCACCAGGAACCTGGGCAAACTGACGGCAAATGAGACCGTTGAGATCACCTACCGGTTCAAAAATTCGGGTAAGACCAACCTGATCATTGAAGATGTGACCGCTCAATGCGGCTGCACCATTCCTGAAAAACCCGTACAGGCTTTTGGCCCCGGCGAAGAAGGAACGATCAAAGCAAAATTCAACGGCAGCGGGCATGGCATCATTTCCAAACAGGTATATGTAAAAGCTAATACCAACCCCACCAAGGACCATACACTTACCTTTACCGGTGAAATAATAGAAAATAAATAAACCAACTATCAATTATCTGCTACCAACTTTCGACTATCGACTCTCGACTAAAAAAAAGGTGCGGATATCTTAAAACCAAATAAATGAAAGCAATCAAATTTTATCTTCTTCCGGCAATTGCCTTACTGTATTTTTCTTCCTGTATGCCTCCCGGTGGTGATTCAAAATCCGGCTCGTCCGGCGGTTCTGGCGGCACCATTCAAATCGTGTTTTTGGGACTGATGATCCTTGTCTTCTGGATGTTCTTTATTCGTCCGCAGGCAAAAAGAGCAAAGACACAAAAATCATTTATTGAAAACCTGGGCAAGGGCGATAAAATAGTAACGATCGCTGGTATTCACGCCACTATCAATAAAGTAAATGAAGATGGCACCCTGAATATTGAAGTCAGCCCCGGCAGCTACCTGAAGATCGAGAAAAGTGCGATCAGCATGGATTGGACGGCCGCTTTGAATAAAGCAGCAACTGCAACAAAGTAGTACTAAGATTTTATGATTATATGAATTAAGAGGAAAGGACTAATACTCCTTTCCTCTTTTTTATTTAAGCAATGGAAATAACAAAGAGTTTACTAACTTTCATTTAAATCCATTTCAATCCCTAAAAACGCTGTTCTACATGATAAGAGTTGGCTTAACAGGCGGTATCGGCAGTGGCAAAACAACCGTAGCAAAAGTGTTTGAAACATTAGGTATTCCGGTGTACTCTGCAGATGATGCTGCCAAACGTCTGCTGAATACCAATGCAGAATTAAAAGCAGCCGTGATCTCCCATTTTGGCGAAGCCGCCTATGTAAATGGTGAGCTGGACCGCAAGTACCTTGCTTCCATCGTTTTCAACAACAAAGAAAAATTAGACCTGCTCAATGCACTCACCCATCCCATAACACTGAAAGATGCTGAGGCCTGGATGCAGCAACAAACCGCACCTTATGCCATCAAGGAAGCGGCCATCTTGTTTGAAAGCGGTGCGGCAGAGCACCTGGATTATGTCATCGGTGTATATGCCCCCCAACATATCCGTATTAAAAGAGTAATGGACCGGGACGGGCTCTCCACCGATGAAGTGGTGAAACGCATCAGCCGCCAGATAGATGAAGAAATGAAAATGAAGCTCTGCAATTTTGTGATCACCAACAATGACCAGCAATTAGTAGTGCCGCAGGTAATCGCACTACATGATAAACTGATCACGGATGAAAAGGATTAGGCGGATTTCACGGATCAAGATCCGTTTTCATCTGCGTGATCAGCGCAATCAGCGACCCCATTGTATTTAAATCCGTGAAATCCGCCTAATCCTTTTCATCCGTGATCCTATTTCAATTTCCCTAACGCCTCTTTGATCCTTTTCCACCCTTCTTCAATTTTTTCCATACTGTTGGCAAAAGAAAAACGGACACATTTCGGTTCGCCAAAGGCATCACCCATTACGGAGGATACATGGGCCGTATTTAAAAGATACATGGAAAAATCTGCCGCATTACTAATAACGTTTGTTCCATCTGATTTTCCATAATAGGAACTTACATCCGGAAAAATATAAAAAGCCCCCTCGGGTTTGGGACATTTGATACCGGGAATATCTTTTACGATCTCCAGTACTTTTTTTCTTCTGCGGGTAAACTCTTCTGTCATCTCCCGTGAAGGACGCAGGTCAGTGGTGAGTGCAGTAACGCCTGCTTTCTGTGCAATGGAATTGGCACCACTGGTAAACTGTCCCTGTACTTTTTCACAGGCTTTGGCAATATCTGTGTGTGCTGCAATGTAACCGAGCCGCCACCCGGTCATCGCAAATCCTTTACTCAATCCATTTACAACGATCACCCGGTCTTTTAATTCGTCAAACTGAGCAATGCTCTGATGCGAACCCACAAAATTGATATACTCATAGATTTCATCCGACAAAATATAAATACCTGGATGCTTTTTAAAAACTTCTGCCAGTGCAGCCAGTTCTTCCTTGCTGTACACCGCACCACTTGGATTGCAGGGTGAGGAGAACATAAATACTTTGGTGCGGGGCGTAATTGCTTCTTCTAATTGCGCAGCAGATATCTTAAATCCCTGTTCCGGTGTAGTTTTTATTTCCACTACTTTGCCCCTGGCGATCTTTACCAGTTCACTGTACGTAACCCAGTAAGGTGTGGGGATGATCACCTCATCATCTTCATCCACCAATGCAAGTATCACATTGGCCAAACTTTGTTTGGCGCCGGTGGAGGCAACAATGTTCTCCGGTTTATAATCCAGGTCATTATCTCTTTTCAGTTTGGTGCAAATGGCTTCCCGCAGATCAAGGAAGCCGGGCACCGGTGTGTAATGGCTCCAGTTATCATTAATGGCTTTTATGGCAGCATCTTTTATATGCTGTGGTGTGTCGAAGTCTGGTTCGCCCAGGCTGAGGTCGATCACATCAATTCCTTTGGCACGGAGTTCACGGCCGAGTTTGGCCATCTTCAGGGTCTCTGGTTC
Organism: Chitinophagaceae bacterium; assembly: GCA_040080515.1. Lineage (GTDB taxonomy): Bacteria > Bacteroidota > Bacteroidia > Chitinophagales > Chitinophagaceae > JJ008. The sequence goes on from JBEBIF010000024.1 coordinate 4,321, forward strand.
ATTGAATCGTTGCAAGAAAGAAGAAAACTGCATCACTGTTGATTTTGAAAAATGGGTTATTAAATAAAGGGACAGGCAGCCGTTACAAAAAGTGCCCGAAGATAACTTATAAATAAATTCAATCCCGGTAGTTGATTAATTGGGGAAAAAAGGGAGTGGTCGTTTTCCTGACTTTTGTTCGTTCGTGATCATAAATAAGATGGCCGAGATTTTTCATAAATGGCTTGCCCACTGTTTGATACTCGTACTGATCATCATTATAGATACCATCGCTGTTGCAATGTATAATGGCACTGAGCAGGAACTCCACTTTGTTGGTATAATCCACGAAGTAAGCGCCGTCGATCATAAAACCATAGGCATCTCCCGGTTTATTGAAAATGCGGATATAGGGTTTGGGATCCTTTCCTTCCGTGGCACCGGGAATAATGGTGTCCTTTGCAGCACCAAAGTATAAGAACTTCGCATAAGTATCCCAATAATCCGGTGCAGCATATACCGGTGATGCGGATTCGCCGGGTGTCATGCTCATATACTTTTGTAAAAAAAGATAATCGTCAGCTGTGAGATAGAACTGCATTTTTTCCGGCACTGCTTTGGGAAAAAGGATGCTTTTCACCATACCATGCAATTCAGAAAGGGTGAGACGGTTCTTCTTCGAAAAATCAAATGGTTCATTGATCAGCTCTCCGCCGCGGTAAAATCCTTTTCCCATCCTGGTATTGCGGACGGCATATACGAGCTGGCTTACTTCAGCAGGTTTATTATACAAAACAGTACCGGCACTGTCGATGAATTGCACGGGATTGGTATGCCGGTTCTCTTCTTCAGTCAGGCTTACATCGAGGCGATGAATGATCTGCACATTGGTATAGCCCATTTTATGCAGGGTATTGTTGATATATTCCTGTCCCAAAAATTCATACAGCCGGTTGAAGGCATCGTTATCACTTACCAGTAATATCTTTTTTATGTAATGTGCTATGGTGGGACGACCGTCGCTGGCAGAGGGATCATTGCACACTTCAGTTTGCCGGTCGCCGTTGCTGCCGGTTATCATGGTAGTATTCTTATCCAGGCCTTTTATCTTCAGTTCATTCAGCTTTTGCAGGGCGAGTATGGCTACAGGCAATTTAACCGTGGAAGCGGGGTAATAATATTCCTGGTCATTAAGGTTATAGGTATGATCGGTGAATGTTGCTTTGCCTTTCTTCCTCCTGTCTATTTCGGTGTAGATGATCTGCACCCGGAACGCTTCTTTATTTGTCAATATGGAATCAAACAAAGGAGATTGCTTTTTAAGCAGTGTTTCCAGCAAGGGAGCTGTTGTCTGTTTCTGAGCGGCTGTATTTGTCATACCGGTAAGGATTGCTAGCAGCAGTAAGGAAATCTGTATATCCATTGAACGGTTCACAGGCTTAAATTAGCAAGAATATTTAATATGTTCTCATCCATCACTGGGTAGCGACCCGGAGTTATTTACATTTGACCCCTTTCGGGGTCTTCCACTTCATCATTCTTGCTTGCCCCGGCTCTTGCGGGGTTCTCTTTTCACCATCACCGGGTAGCGACCCGGTGTTATTTGCATTTGACCCCTTTCAGGGTCTTCCACTTCATCATTCTTTGCTCCTGCCTGCCTCGCCTCATGCGGGGTTCCACTTTTTGTCTTTCACCGGGTAGCGACCCGGTGTTATTGACGTTTGACCCCTTCGGGGTCTTTTATACCGGTAGGGTCTTGTACACCGGGTAGCGACCCGGTGTTATTCATGTTTGACCCCTTCGGGGTCTTTTATACCGGCCGGTCATCTTATCATTAAACCATTGAAATCCACCTGAAAATAGTCGCCCAAACGGGCAAAATTGACACTGAAACCCAGTTTCCTTTTACGGTCGAAAACCCTATCTTTGCCGTCCTTTAAAAATCGTCAAAAGCCGGACTGCCGTGACTATAACTGCAGCAGGTCTAAAAATTGTAAATCAATCATTGTATGCAACTGAAAGGTTTGGTTCGCTTTTTCACCGTTCTCCTGATCATCTATTCTCTTTACCAATTGTCTTTTACACTGTTTGTAAGAAGCCATGAAAAGAAAATGGAAGCAAAAGCAAAGGCTTTTGTAAAGACAAATTATACTTCGGCAGAACTGAAATTTCCGGGAAATAAAGACTCCCAGGCTGTTTACCAGGAAACATTGGATAAAGCATACCAGGACAGGTTGAAGCGTTTGCTCGACAGTACCAAAGATGTAAACCTTACCTACGGGATCAACGGTGCCGTGAGCTACCAGAAAGCAAAAGAAGAAGAGCTGAACCTCGGTCTTGACCTGCAGGGTGGTATGAACGTGACACTGGAAGTGGAAATGACCGGCTTGCTGAAATCGCTGTCCAATAATTCTGTTGACCCCAACTTTCTTGCCGCTATTAAAAATGCGGACAGCCGCAAAGCGAACAGTGATGCAGATTTCATCACCCTGTTTGCAGAAGAATTTAAAAAGCTGGACAATACAAGAGCATTAGCAACTTTGTTTACCGGTGCCAGCAATGGTGAAGTGGACCTGAAAGACAGTGACAGCAAAGTGATCAGCTACCTGCGTGGCAAAGCAAAAACAGCTTTTGATAATACCTTCAAAGTACTGAGCACCCGTATCGACCAGTTTGGTGTGGCGCAGCCCAGCATCAACCCTAACAGCGATAAAGGGATCATCACAGTAGAACTTCCAGGTATCAAAGACAAAGAGCGGGTAAGAAAGATGTTGCAAAGCACCGCTAACCTCCAGTTCTGGGAAGTGTACCCGATGGCTACTAAAGTGGGAACGTCTATGCAATCCACCGATTATGCCAATGGATGGGGCCGTGCTATCGAAGTATTCAATAAAAAATATGGTGGTGCACCTGATACAACCATTAAAAAAGATACTACCGGTGCTAAAGACACTATCGGTAAACCAAAAGATACTACTCTTGCCGGTCAGTTAGGATTGAATGATGATGATACGGCAAAAGGACAAAAGACCCAATCAGGTGCAGCGAAAATGACCATTGAACGCTTCCTTAAACCTGCTGCAGGCGGAAGAGGTGATTATATCGGAAGTATTGCTTTGAAAGATACCCTGCTGTTCCGCCAATACCTGGATGAGCTTCGCCCCTACTTCCCGACAGATGCCCGGTTTGTGTATGGCCAGCTGGAGAAAAAAGGTGAAGAGAAGAACCGTCTTCCTTTGTATGCATTAAGGACCTACAACAGGGACAAAGCACCTATTGAAGGGGATGTGGTAACAAGTGCCCGCCAGGACTATGATCAGCAAAAAAGTCAGCCGGTTGTTTTGATGGAAATGAATAAGACCGGTGAAAACATCTGGGCACAGCTTACCAAGAAAAGCGCCGAGTTTCAAATACCATTAGCTATCGTACTGGATGATATTGTTTACTCTGCTCCTATTGCAGAAGGAGAGATCCGGGGCGGATCAAGGATCACCGGAAACTTTACGGTGACAGAAGCACAAGACCTTGCCAAATTACTGGAGATCGGTAAACTGCCCGCTCCTGCCAAAATTGTGGCAGAGCAGGAAGTAGGTCCTACCCTTGGTAAAAAAGCATTGCAGGGTGGTGCCCGTTCCTTCATGATCTCCTTTGTGGTCATCTTTTTACTGATGCTGCTGTATTATAATACCAGCGGATGGGTGGCCAACATTGCCCTGATACTGAACCTGCTTTTCACAGTAGGTATCCTTGCCGGATTAGGAGCTACATTGACAGCACCCGGTATTGCCGGCCTGGTATTGACCATTGGTATGGCCGTGGACACTAACGTGATCATCTATGAACGTATAAAAGAAGAGCTGAACCGGGGCAAGGGATATATCCCTGCTATCAATGAAGGATATAAACGATCATTGCCACCCGTTCTGGATGGTCACATCACTATCCTGTTGACGGCCATCATCCTGTTTTATTTCGGTCTGGGCCCGGTAAAAGGATTTGCCACTACGCAGATCATCGGTATCCTGCTTTCTTTATTCTGCGGTATCCTGGTGAGCCGTTGGGTGACAGAATGGTTTACGAATAAAAAGAAGCACCTGGAATATTTCACCGGTATTTCTAAAAAAGTGTTCCAGCATGCCAAATTCAAATTCATTGAATACCGCAAGGTGGCTTATGTAATCTCTTTTGTGGTGCTGGGGCTGGGTATTGCGTCAATCTTCAATGGCTTTGATTATGGTGTGGAGTTTAACGGAGGACGCAGCTATACTGTACAGTTTGACAGAAAAGTAGATGTGGAGAAAACAAGGGAAGACCTGGAAAAAGCTTTTGGAGAAAACCCGACCATCAAAACGATCGGTGATGATTCTAAATTAGATATCACCACTTCTTATCTTATAAAAGACAGCCGTAAAGAAACGGACTCTCTAGTTAAATTAAAATTATTCGAGGGCCTGAAGAGTCATTTACCACCAGGCTTCACGTTCAGCCAGTTTCAATCGGAGCGTACCTTGCAGGCTTCCAAGAAGGTATTACCTACTATATCGGATGATCTGAAGAAAGGCGCTTTAAATGCCACCATATTTGCACTGGTGGCCATCTTCCTTTATATACTTGTTCGTTTCCGCGACTGGAGGTATTCATTAGGAACTATCGTGGCTTTGCTGCATGACGTGTTTGTAACACTGATCGTATTCTCTTTTGCCCGTTCCATTGTGCCGTTCCCGCTGGAGATCGACCAGCACTTTATTGCGGCAGTACTTACAGTGATCGGTTTCTCTATGAATGATACGGTAATTGTATTTGACCGTATCAGGGAAGACAGCCGCCTGATGCCGAATGCACCAAGAGGTGAGGTCATAAACAGGGCGATCAACGAAACGCTGAGCCGTACCATCATGACATCATTGACAGTATTCCTTACCATCCTGATCCTCTTTCTTGTGGGTGGTGAAGTAACAAGAGGCTTTGCGTTTGCCATGCTGGTTGGTGTTATCACCGGTACGTACTCTTCTATCTTTGTGGCCGCACCGATACTGGTTGACCTGGGTGGCTCAAGACCGTTGGGCAGATCAACCGCAAGCACTGTTTCAAAACCTAAGCTCAAATAACCTTTGTAATACTACTATAAATAAAAAAGCCTCCGCAATGGAGGCTTTTTTATTTTAAGGATATTTCTTTCCGACTATTGACTATCGACTACTGACTATCGACTATTAACTATCGACTATTACCTACCGACCCCCAACATCACACTGCAAAGCTGGTACCGCAGCCGCAGGTAGTACTGGCATTGGGATTCTTAAAGGTAAAGCCCCGGTTGTTCAGACCATCCTGCCAATCTACCTGCATGCCATAGAGGTAGATCTCATGTGCTTTCTCCATGATACAGGGTATGCCTTCTATTTCAAAATGATGATCGTTTTCCTTTACCTGGTCAAAGCCCAGCACATAGGTCATGCCGGAGCATCCGCCGCCTTTTACTCCTATCCGGAGCTTTTGTGCCGTATCAAACCCATCGGCTGCCATCAGTCTTCTTACTTCGGCAATAGCTCCCTCGGTAAGGGTAACAGGTATTGTTGTTGTTGCTTCCATACTGCAAAACTAAAAAATCTTTTCCGGGTGGAAGAATATGGCTTTTCGAAGAAGGGAATTTGTTGCTAAGAGGTAAAAAGAGAAAAGAAGGCAAAAAGAATACAATCTATCACGCAGAGAAAAGGAGGAAAGGGGAATACAATCCATCACGCAGAGAAAAGGAGGAAAAGAGAATACAAATACAATCCAACCCCTCTTTTTCTCATTTTCTCCTTTACCCTCTTAGCAATGCCTTTTATTCCTCCTACACACATTTAACGCCCCTCCTTTCCTATTTTTGCTTCACTTAACAACCCCTTTATTCATGAATACAATTACCGTCAGCCTTTTGTTATCTGCTGTAGCGATCCTGCTGGCACTTTATTCCCTTTTTCGCAAGCAAACCGTCACACCTCCGGCTTCAGGAGAAAAATTTGAAAGCACCCCAATGAGATTGCAGGCGTATGAACGATTAGTATTGCTAACCGAACGCATCGCCCTGCCCAATCTTATCAGCCGGCTGAATCAACCCGGCATTTCTGCGGCTGAAATGAAACTGATCCTGACCGAAAACATCAAACAGGAATTTGAATACAACAGCACACAACAACTGTATGTAACACCCGTGAGCTGGGATGCTATCCGCAATCTGAAAGAGCAGAACATTATGGTGGTGCACCAGGTGGCTTCTATATTGCCATTAGATGCGTCAGCAGCAGACCTGAATAAAAAGATACTGGAAGTATTGATGGCACAGCCCGGTGGTGCGCTGCATGAAATGGTGTTGCAGGCATTGAACTTTGAAGCCAAAAAGCTGATGTAGTAAATGCTGTTTTCTGGTTACCTAACTTTTGAAATTTCGATATATGGCAGATGATAATAAGAGATACACAGATTCAGGTATTGAAATTAAACCAGTTTATACCGCCGGCGATGCTCCGGCCAGCAGCGACGAGCAACCAGGCAGTTTTCCTTATACCCGGGGTGTTCAGCCGGATATGTACCGCGGAAAACTTTGGACCATGCGGCAATACGCCGGGTTTTCCACAGCAGAAGAAAGTAACAAACGATATCATTATTTATTATCACAGGGAGTGAGCGGATTAAGTGTGGCATTTGACCTGCCTACGCAGATCGGTTATGACAGCGATCATGCCCTTGCAGAAGGTGAAGTAGGAAAAGTAGGCGTGGCCATTGATTCAATAGAAGATATTCAAACCTTATTCAATGGTATCAAACTGGAAGAGGTAAGCACTTCCATGACCATCAACGCCACGGGTTTTATCTTACTGGCTTTTTATGCAGCACTGGCTAAACAGCAAGGCGCTGACCTGAAGAAGATCACCGGTACCATACAAAATGATATACTGAAAGAATATGCCGCAAGAGGCACCTATATCTATCCGCCCAAACCTTCCATGCGCATCATCACCGATATATTTGAATGGTGCAGTAAAGAGGTTCCTAAATGGAACACCATTTCTATTTCCGGTTATCATATCCGGGAGGCGGGCAGTACGGCGGTGCAGGAAATTGCTTTCACCCTCAGTAATGGAAAAGCTTATGTGGAAGCAGCGCTGAAAAAAGGATTGGATATAAATGTATTTGGTAAACGGTTGTCCTTCTTTTTCAATGCACATAATCACCTGTTTGAAGAAGTGGCTAAATTCAGAGCAGCCAGAAAGATGTGGGCACAGATCATGAAAGACCTGGGCGCCACCGATCCCAAAGCGATGATGCTCCGTTTTCATACACAAACGGGCGGCAGCACCCTTACCGCACAGCAGCCATTGAATAATATTTCACGGGTAACTGTTCAAACGCTGGCGGCCGTACTCGGCGGCACCCAATCACTGCATACGAATGGGTATGATGAAGCATTGAGCTTACCTACCGAAGAAGCTGCAAGGATCGCATTGCGCACCCAGCAGATCGTGGCATTTGAAAGTGGCGCTGCAGACACGGCTGATCCGCTGGCGGGTTCTTACTTTATAGAATCCCTCACCCGGGAAACAGAACAAGCCGCCTGGAAACTTATTGAAAAAATTGATGCCATGGGAGGCAGTGTCCCGGCAATCGAACAGGGATTCATTCAAAATGAAATAGCAAAAAGCGCCTATGAATACCAGCGAAATATTGAAACTGGTGAAAAGATAATAGTTGGCGTCAATAAATTCCAGGCAAAGGAAGAAACCACGATCCCGATACTGAGAGTGGATGACAGCATCAGAACAGTACAATCAGAAAAATTAGCCCGGCTGCGACAAAGCCGCAATCATGCCAAGTGCGACCAGTTGCTGCAGTTGCTCAACGATAAAGCCAGCAGCGGGGAAAACATTATGCCAACCGTAGTGGAAGCCGTGGAGAATAAATGCACCCTGGGTGAAATAGCCGATACCCTACGGGAAGTGTTTGGAGAATATAAATAACTGTAAAACCCGCTGAAGACAGTGATCTGACCTGGCTTCTCTTTTTCTTTAATTCCTGTAAAACGGCTACCTCCTGCCGTTAAAAAATCCCACAAAAGTGGTATTGTCAGAAATACCGGAAGGGCTACCTTGTCAGTCCATAAAACCTTACTGAATATGACACCAAAACATTTCCGCAATGCAGCGTTACTTGCTGCATGTATGCTGTTTTCCTCTTCTTTGTTGGCCCAGGTAAAAATTGGTGGTGACCCCAAAGTGGACCCGCACCCTTCTTCTGTACTGGAATTGACCAGCGCCGACAAAGGTTTCCTGCTGCCACGGATGAACCAGCAGCAAATGCTGACCATAAAAGACCCTGCTGATGCATTGGTCATTTATAATACGGATGCAAAAGCTGTTTATATCTTCAGTACAGAACAAAAGCAATGGTTGCCACTATTGCAGCAAACGGCCCGGTTGGGTGGCGACTCCTGTGAGTGGGAATTTGATACGGTTACAGCAAGAGTGTTCCTTGTAAGGGGTTACCCGGTTGGAGATTCCATCTACTACAATCTTACCAAACGAAAATTTGTATTTGCGGATAAACTTACGTTTGGCAACACTCCTATTCCAATTGATGAGCAGTTTCCGGGTAAATATTTTTTTAAAGCCACTGCATCAAAGTTGTTCAATGATTCAGCTTCATTGATCTTCCCCAGTTTGACACTGGCCAACTTCCTGTTTGAAGTGGATAATGATTCCTTTGCTATTGCCAATCCCGGTTTGGCGTTTTACAATGGGGCAAGGTTCTCCACACAACTGCTTCCTACTGCCACACAAAAAACAGCTACGATACGGACATTAAACTTACAGCTGAATCATACGGGTGCAGATTCTGTAGGTGCTGTTAACTCTGTCGTAAGTAACAGCTTTATTGATGGCCGCGGCCATACAGGCATCTTTACCGGTTTTCAAAACAATATGGTGATAACGGACAGTGCCCGTAATAATATTGGTACGGTGTCTGGTTACAGAAATAACATTACCATGTCGGATGGTGTTGGCGGAAGAATAACCGGAAATGTATTTGGTTTTCAAAATAATTTTGCCGGGTTTGCAGATACACTGGGTAATAAATTAGTTGATGGTACTGCTTATGGGGTCTTTCTTGGCAATGTAAACATTGCAGCTCCTAAGCGCAACTATGCTTTTTATTCCAATAAAGGGCATAACCGGTTTGCGGATTCCACATTGATCACCGACGGGTTCTTTACTTCACCCCGTGCCGTGCTGGATGTAAATGCCACCAGCGCCATGATCACTCCGAATGGCACTACAGCGCAACGTCCGGCAACACCGGTAACAGCCATGCTCCGTTTCAACAACACGGGATCTAATATGGAATACTACAACGGCACCAGTTGGAAAAGTTTCAGCAGCGATACAGCCGAATGGAAATTTGATGGCACCAGCAGGGTGAACCTGGTAAGAGGTTTGCCGGCAGGGGATACTATTTTTTATGATGCCGGCAGAAAGCAGTTTGTGTTTGCCGACAGGAATACAAATACCAACAGCCTTGGAAGTGATTTCCCGGTTCAGGATTTCGGGGCAAAATTCACCTTCAAAACGACCGCTTCAAAAAGAGACAGCACCCAGTTCAACGGCGCTAATACGAACATTGTATATGAAGTGGATAATACAACCAACAGCACCTTATATAATGCGCTGTCCACCAGCGCTGTGATGAATCCCAAAGCATTTCAAAAAGCAGACCAGCTATCTGGTATCACTAATACTACTATTCATGCGGGCAATGATTCGTTGCAGATCGTAATTGGTATTTTAAATACGGCCCGTAACAGTGGAAATGGTAAGTCATCCGTCATCACCGGTTTTCAAAATGCTGCAAGGATACAGGGAGGCGTTGGAAATAATACCGGAGAAATGGCAGGTATCAGAAATTCACTGTCCAGATCGGGCACCACAGGCCGTGTCACCGGAAACGTATATGGTCTTATCAGTACATTCAGCGGCTTTGCCAATAGTGTGGATGGCTCCATGTATGGTGTATTTATAAACACCGTCTCAGGAGCAGGTCCGAGAAAAAATTTCGCTTACTATTCTAATAAGGGTTTGAACCGGTTGGGCGATTCCTTATTGGTAACAGATGGTCCCTCTATCACTCCAAGAGCAGTGCTTGATGTAAACTCCACCAGTGCAATGATCGTTCCCACCGGCACTTCTGCGCAACGGCCGGCAACTGCTGTAGCAGGCATGGTACGTTATAATACAGATAATGGCGGACGGCTGGAATCATTCAATGCCGGTGCCTGGAGCGGTATCATCAGGGGTGGTATTGGTATTGATCCACCCAATATTCCTGCTAACTCTGGCGTTACAACAAGTTTTGCGTTTACAGGAGCTACAGTTGGAAGTACCGTTACAGTATCTCCTTCTACTGCACCACCTAATGGTATCATCATTGCCTGGGCAAGGGTAAGTGCAGCAAATACGATCGAGATCCGTTTTGAAAATAATTCAGGGGCTGCCGTCAACCCGCCTTCAATCGGGTATAATATCAGGGTGATCCAATAAAAGGGCAACCAATTATAGAAAAAGCTGGTCTAAATGGCCGGCTTTTTTATTTTCTAACTACTTTCAGTACTTAATATTCTTACTATGAGATCAATTCGCATTCGTTTATTGCTTGCCTTTTGTACATGCACTACGGCAATTGCTTCTGCCCAAACCCCTGCTTTCCTTACCGACAGCCTGGACAGCTATATAGAACGGGGGATGAAACAATGGCAGATACCCGGTCTTTCCATTGCCATCGTAAAAGACGGGAAAGTAGTATTGATGAAAGGATACGGAGTAAAAGAATTTGGCAAAGAAGATAAGGTGGATGAGAATACATTATTCATCATCGCATCTAATTCTAAACTATTCACAGGAACCTCTCTCGCCAAACTTGATTTTGAGAAAAAACTTTCACTGAATGATAAAGTAACAAAGTACATCCCCTGGTTTAAATTATACGATAGCAATGCCACCCGGCTCGCCAATGTAAAGGACATGCTTTGCCACCGGCTTGGCACCAAAACCTTCCAGGGAGACTTCACCTTCTGGGATTCTAACCTGGCAAAAGATTCTATCGTATGGAAAATGCGGTACCTGAAACCACCCGGCGAATTTCGCCAGGATTATGGCTATTGCAATTCCGGGTTTTTAGTAGCCGGACAAATATTGGAAAAAGTTACCGGGCAAAGCTGGGAGAACTATGTGCAGGAAAACATCCTCACCCCGCTTGATATGAGCAATACTTATATGAACACTGCCGGCCTGTCACAACGGAATAATGTGGCCCAGCCGCATAACAATCTGTACAGTTCTTTAACCAAAATTCCTTTTGACAATGTAGATAACCTGGGACCTGCCACCAGCATGGTAAGTAATGTAAAAGACCTGAGCAAATGGCTGTTGCTGCAATTAGATAGTGGCCGGTATGAAGGAAAACAAATCTTACCCTGGCCGGTGTTACAAAAAACAAGAGATATCAATATTCTGACCGGCAGCAGAAAATCATCCGCTTTCCCGACACATTTTCGTGGGTATGGTCTTGGTGTATTTGCTACTGATTATGCCGGCAGGCAGGTGTACTGGCATACCGGTGGCGCTTTTGGTCATGTTACCAATGTTTGTTTTGTGCCTGAAGAAAACCTGGGTATTACTATCCTGACCAATAATGATAACCAGAGTTTTTTTGAAGCATTACGTTACCAGTTGCTGGATGCCTATTTGGGTCTAGCATATACTGACAGAAGCAAATTTCAATGGGGTTTCTTTGCCCAGGGCAAAAAAGCAAATGATGATGAGCTCGATACTCTAAAAGCACGGGTGAATAAGAAAAACAAACCGGAAATAAAACTATCAGACTTTACCGGCGATTATTTTAATACAGTATATGGCAAGATCACCATCAATAAAAGCGGCGACATTCTTATTTGCCGTTTTGAGCATCACCCGGAGCTGATAGGTTATATGGAATACATGGACAACAATGAGTTCCGCATTACTTATTCAAATATTGGTTACGGTATTTACCCGGCAAAATTCTCCCTGAAAGAGGGTAAACCGGTGGCGGTAGAAATAAAATCCAATGATTTTGTGGAAAGCGACGCTTACCTCTTTGTAAAAGATCCATTGGGTATTGTTATTCGCAATTAAATAATTTCTTAGTGTAAAAAAAATCCATCCCGGATAATTCCGGGATGGATTTGCTATTTTCAGGTTTTTGATTCCCTTGTTAGCGATGCCGCACCACTACCCGCTTCGCTCCTACTTGCTTACCCGCAGCATTTACTACTTCCACTATATACACTCCTTCGCTAAAACCACTTCCCAGATCCACATCCATTCTTGTAAAGGCGGTGGAGGTAACAAAGGCTTTCTGATATATTCTTTGTCCCGCTGCTGTATAGATATTCAGCGTAAGCGTTTCATTCACCTCGTTATAATACCTCACCTGGAACTGGCCCTGGTTCGGATTGGGATACACCCAGAGGTTGTCTGAAGACTGACCACTAACCACCACATTAGCAGAAGTGGATACACAACCATTCGGATCAGTGTACACCGCCCGGTAGGTACCAATATCATCTACTGACAATGGCCCGAGTACTGCACCCGTTACGCCGCTGATCGGTGTACCATTCAATGACCAGACAAAACTTCCGCCCGGTGGATTCACTGTTGCAGTGATCGTAGTGGTCTGACCGGGCAACAATGCTGATGGTGCTGAAACAGTAAGACCTATTATCGGTAAGGTATTTACATTCAGGGTAACTGCATTGGAAGTAACCACTGTGCAAAGACCGGTTAAGATAACCCGGAAGGTGTTAGTGTTCATCGCAATTGTTACACTATTGATAGTATAGCTGGAAGCAGTAGCACCAGCTATATTAACCCAGGCACTGCCATTCCATTGCTGCCACTGGTAGGTAACCACATTACTGGCCGTTACACTAAAGATGGCATTGCTGCCCACACATACTGTCCGGTTGGCAGGTGGTACAGACATGACTGGTAACTGGCCATCATTAACCGTAACAGTAAAGGAGCAGTTGGATACATTGCCCGATGCATCCGTTGCAGTTGAGTTCACCGTTGTAGTGCCTATCGGGAAGACACTTCCTGAAGCCGGCGTTGTGACCACAGTTGTACCCGGGCAATTGTCTGTTGCAGTAACACTGTAATTAACAACAGCCGTACACGAGCCTACCGGTGTGTTCACTGTAATGTTGGATGGGCAGGTAATTACCGGGGCCTGGTTATCTACAACAGTTACCGTAAATGTACAGTTGGCAATATTGCCTGCTGCATCCGTTGCACGGAAATTATTAGTAGTAACACCTACCGGGAAAGTGCTTCCACTCGCAAGGCCCTGTGTTTGTATTGTGGTAACGCCGGGGCAGTTGTCAACACCAACCGGTGTTGTATAATTAACTACTGCACTACAAGAGCCGGGTGTGTTATTCACAGTGATATTTGCCGGGCAATTGTTGATATTAACCGGGCAGGTATTAAAGATGTTAAGTACCTCAGCAGGTGTGAGGGCCCTGGAGTACATACTAAATTCATCCATCCTGCCATTGATAGATGCCAATGTGGAATAACCTCCTACCCTGAATGGGCCGGGACCGGTATTGGCAAATGTTACAGCATATGTTTGCGGAGATCCGCCATTTTTATACACTACGGTATTCACCCCATTATATACAATGGTAACGAATGTAGCTCCCGGGTTTACTCCTGTAATCAATACATCACCCGTACCACCTCTCAGCAGCATATTATTTGTAAGGGCAGCGCCACCATAGAATGCCCGGAATGAACCGGCACTCACATCTCCGAACAGATAGGATGGGTTATTATCCACCTGGTTGGGGCCGAGCCAGAAACTGATGGTCCAGCTGCCGGTCATATTGGTGGCCCAGTTCGTATTCAAACTTTGATTGGCGACACCAGTACCAACAAGAGCAGTACCGCATTTACCGGTGGAACCTTGAGTTAACCCGGTTAGTGTGCCCGTTGCCGTACCTGCAGGCGGTGCAGTTGCCAGGTTGGGAACGGTTGTTCCGCTTCCATCAAATTTATAATACAACCTCTCGGGGAATAAACCCGGTGAAGAGAAGCTTGGGTTCTCTGTATCCGTAACTGTTACTGTAAATGAACAGGTAGCTGTATTGCCTGAAGCGTCAGTTGCTGTGGAAGTAACAGTTGTCGTTCCTAATGGGAATAAGCTTCCGGAAGCTGGAACAGAACTAACGGTGACACCCGGACAATTATCAGAAGCGGTTGGTGCAAAGGTAACAGTTGCCCCGCACTGGCCGGCGGTATTACCCGTGGTAATATTGGCAGGGCAGGTAATGGTTGGTGGTTGTACATCATTTACCCTTACTGTGAAAGTACAACGGGGGCCTGCAAAACTACTGGCCGTAACGGTTGTGGTTCCTACCGGGAAGAAGGAGCCGGAAGCGGGACTGGCAGTAACTGGTCCGCAACCACCGTTTGTAATTATTGCAGGATAATTGACAACAGCACCGCATTGGTTAACATCATTGCCAACAGTGATATTGGCCGGGCAGGTAATGATGCATCCGCCGACACAGTCTGAGCCGGTAAGGGTAATATTATCGATCCACACTCCGTTTCCGGAAACAGATAGGTCGCTTGCCCTTCTCCATCTGAATACCACATTTTGTCCGTTTGCGGCAGCGGGCAGATTAACGGTGGTGGTGATAAACCCGCCGGAATTGCCCGACCATGCCTGACGTCCGGCAATGGGGCTTGAAAATATATTACTTATGGTTGCATTATAGCCACCTGTTACAAAAGAACCTCCTGCTGTGATGATATCGGCAAAAGGCCCTCCTCCAATTGATATTTCCAATACCATTCCATCAAATGTCGATTCCAGGTCATAGTTATTTCTGAAACTGAGTTGAGCTGTTGCAGAAACGATGGGGAATGTTCTAGAATCCAATACTTCGTCTGATATACAACCAGGATCGTTTGTAGTGGCAGCATTAGGTGCACTGTTCGAAACAGCACTGGTAGTAGCCCATGGGACTGAACCTGCACAAGTAGTTGGAGTGCTGGCTACCCAACTGGCAGGCAAAGCAGGGGCAGACACCCCATCAAAGTTTTGAGCACAGGGCTGTGTGCCGGGAGCAAAAGTGACAAACCCGGTAAAATAACGGGGGGTTAGGGTGAGTGCTGTACCGCTGCCGCCATATCCTACGTTGACAGCCGCAATTTGTGCATTGCCTATCAGCAGGTCCACCCCACCACCTGAAAATGTGTTGGGGCTCAGGGCTGCACCTGTTCCGCTATACCTGCACACACCCGGACCCATATTGCGCAATGCAAAACGGTATTGGGCACCAGCGGGTATGGAAAAACTTAAACCGGGAAAGTTTAAGGCCCTTATTCCTGTAGCTGCTACGGGAGTGGCTGTTGAAGTACCAATAAAGGTCCACGGTGCAATGGTAACATTGGTCGCGGTACCTGTTAGTGCCGTTGCAGTGTAATACAACTGCCATACCGAGTTATTTTCAGCAACGGTACACCAGTTGCCAATGCCGGTAAGCAGTACTGGGCTGGCACTGTCTCTTATAC
>JBEBIF010000286.1:0-4751 GCA_040080515.1 Chitinophagaceae bacterium
GTATTAAGAGTTACTGCAAGAAAAGACGAATGGGGTGAAGTGCAAAGTTATGATGGCAAGCCTGGCTGGATTTGCAACACTTGCCGTTTTGATAAGAAGCATGCTGCTGATTGGGTGATTGAGGGACCAACAGGCATTAATCGTCATTCTGTTATTTCGCAAGGGCATTATTTAGGTTTGCAAAAACCAAAAGAAACGATTGCGGAAGTAATGGGTGGACGAGACCCGAAATTGCTGATGGATATACATGATGTAAGCGATGTGAACAGTGTGGAAATAGCCTCGCTGCCCGGGCCGGCAACGAGTAAGACGTTTACCCCTGCCCCTAAAGGGGATAATGGGAGTTAATAATATAACTGGAATATTGTATTTATGGTAGTATGGTTTTGTGAGTTTCTTTATTCTTTAAAACACTAAAAGTCCCTTTAGGGATTTAGGGTATGACCTTATTAATAATAGACTGGTGGTTTATCCTGCAAAAAGCATTGCTGATCGGTGGCATTATCGGTCTGTCGTTCTTCATTGCCATGTACACTACTTATGCAGAAAGAAAAGTGGCAGCCTGGTTGCAGGACCGCCGCGGGCCCAACAGGGCAGGACCATTTGGTATTTTTCAACCACTGGCAGATGGTGGCAAATTATTCTTTAAAGAAGAGATCATCCCCCTGGCATCCAATAAATTCTTATTTGTACTGGGCCCGGCATTGGCCATGATAACAGCATTACTGACCAGCACCGTTATTCCCTGGGCAGCACCCTTTCATACAAAAGGCGGCAATGTAATTCCCATGCAGGTGGCGGATGTGGACATGGGCATCCTGATGGTGTTTAGTATTGTGAGTGTGGGTGTGTATGGAATTATGATCGGCGGCTGGGCTTCTAACAACAAATTTTCTTTGATGGCAGCCATCCGAGGTGCTTCGCAAATGGTGTCTTATGAATTACCCATGGGATTGGCGTTGATAGCTGTGTTGTTTATGACCGGGTCCCTGCAAATGAGTGAGATCGTAAGGAACCAGGTGGAAAATGGCTGGCATGTGCTGTATCAGCCACTTGGATTTATCATATTCTTTATCTGTGCCCTGGCGGAGTGTAACCGGACACCCTTTGATCTGGCCGAAGCAGAAAATGAATTGAACTTTGGTTATCACCAGGAGTATTCTTCAATGAAGCTGGGCTTTTACCTGTTTGCAGAGTATATCAATATGTTTATAAGCAGTGCAGTAATGGCAACGTTGTACTTCGGAGGATATGATATACCATTTGTAAACGAAGCAACATGGGGATTAAGTTCTTTTTGGATGTCATTGATCAGCTTTAGTGTGCTGATGATTAAAATATCATTCTTCCTGTTCGTGTTCTTATGGATCCGTTGGACGATTCCCAGGTTCCGCTATGACCAATTGATGAATCTGGGCTGGAAGAAATTGATTCCGCTGGCATTGGCTAATATGATCATTTCCGCGGCGGTGATGTTGTGGTTGAAGAAGTAGGAAATTTGGAAATGTGCAAATATGAAAATGAAAGACCCCGATAGGGGTCAAACATGAATAACTCCGGGTGAAACCCGGGGATGAAACGGCGATAAGGATGTTTTGAAAAGCAGTGTAGAATTTTCGAATGATGAAGAGTCCGCCCACGCTAAAGTTTCGGTGGATAAATGCGAGGCAACAGACGAAGATACTAGCAGTGTAGCTGGGAAACTGAAAATGCTTTTTTAGATAAATGGTTAGATCGAATGAAAATTACGGAGAGTGAAATATTCTTTCCGACTTTCTGACATCTGACTTTCGGACTTAAGAAACAATATATTTGCAAACTTTCAAAATCGGTATGCAATTAACAAACAGAGCAAAACAGGTGGACCGTAAGCCAATGACTTTCCTGGAGAGCATTTATCTCTGGAATATTGTCAAAGGCATGGGTATTACGATCAGCCATTTGTTTAAAAAGAAGGCGACCATACAATACCCCGAGCAGAAAAGAACCTTTTCAAAAGTGTTCCGGGGATTGCATGTACTGAACCGGGATGCAGAAGGAAGAGAAAATTGTACAGCCTGTGGTTTATGTGCCGTGGCCTGCCCTGCAGAAGCGATTACAATGGAAGGGGCGGAGCGGTTACCAGGCGAAGAGCATTTGTACCGGGAAGAAAAATATGCAGCAAAGTACGAGATCAACATGTTGCGTTGTATTTTCTGCGGCTTGTGTGAAGAAGCCTGCCCGAAAGATGCGATCTATTTGTCGCAGACCTTTGCGCCGGCCAACTATGGACGAAAAGGATTTATTTATAAAAAGGAAGACCTGTTGATACCCCATCCGGTAAATGATAAAGAGGCATACGAAAAAGCATTGGGCGAAAAATCGGTAAAGAATTAAGAATGACTAACGGCTTAAGAGAATGAACATTACTGAAATATTATTCTGGTTTCTTTCCGTGGTGGCCATCTTCAGTGCACTGATGGTGATCACCAGTAAGAATCCTGTGTATAGTGTACTGTGGCTGATCGTCACCTTCTTTTCTATTTCCGGACATTATATCTTATTGAATGCACAGTTCCTGGCCATTGTGAATATAATCGTGTATGCAGGTGCTATCATGGTGCTGTTCCTGTTTGTGATAATGCTGATGAACCTGAATAAGGAAAGCGAACCGCAAAAGAACCGCTGGCTAAAGATGGCCGGTGCAGTAGCGGGTGGATGCCTGTTGCTGGTGTTGGTGGCGGCACTAAAGGATACGGACATAAAACAGCAGCAGGCCCTGGTAAATGCCGGAGGTATCGGGTTGATCAAAAACCTGGGAAAAGAGCTGTTTACAACGTATGTAGTGCCTTTTGAGATAAGCAGTGTGTTGTTTTTAAGTGCGATGGTGGGTGCGGTGGTGATTGGGAAGAAGGAATAAACTTGTTGCTGGTTACAGGTCGCTGGTTCCTTTAACCTAAGTTGCTCATTGTGTGCCGATAACCAGTAACAAAAAACCAGTAACTAGAACATGCCGATTAATTTATACATATTCCTGTCGATTGCCTTATTTGCCATTGGCATTGTAGGGGTGCTGACACGTCGCAATGCGATCATCATTTTCATGTGCATAGAGCTGATGCTGAATGCAGTGAACCTGTTGCTGGTGGCATTTTCAAAAATGCATTACTTAAAGAATGCGGCTACTGATGCAACAGCAGGAACGGACGGGCAATTGTTTGTGTTTTTTATCATGGTGGTGGCAGCAGCAGAAGTAAGTGTGGGACTGGCGATCATCGTAATGATGTACAGAAACATCCATTCGGTGGATGTGAATTTTTTGAACCGGTTAAAACAGTAAACAAATACGAATGACGAAGTAAGAAGTACGACTGGTGTACTTCAGATTTCAAACCTCGTACTTACATTGGATATATGCAGAACGTGTTACAAATAGTTTATCTCATTCCTCTTTTACCGCTGATCGGTTTTCTGATCAACGGGCTGGGGAGAAAGCATTTATCTAAACCTCTGATTGGGATCATTGGCAGCGGAGTGATCCTGGCCTCATTTGCTCTCAGTATTTGGGTCTTCCTGCAGGTAAAAGGCGGTAATACCCATGTGGCGCAGTATTTTGATTTTATCAGTGTAGGAAAACTGAAGATCCCGTTTGAATTCCAGATCGATCAGTTGTCCTCTTTATTTCTTTTAATAGTCACCGGCGTTGGATTTCTCATTCATGTGTACTCCACTGCATACATGAAAGAGGAAAAGGCAGAGCATTACGGAAGGTATTTTTCTTACCTGAATTTGTTTGTGTTCTCCATGTTACTGCTGGTGATGGGTGGAAACTTTGTTATCCTTTTCATCGGTTGGGAAGGAGTGGGGCTTTGCTCTTACCTGCTGATCGGGTATTGGTTTAAAAACCAGGAGTATAATAAGGCGGCAAGCAAAGCCTTTATCATGAACCGTATCGGTGACCTGGCCTTCCTGGTGGCTATTTTCTGGATCATATCAAAGGTGGACACCGTTTCATTCGGCGAAGTGTTCAGTACTGATAGCCTGGCTAAATTAAGTACAAAGGATATCACTGTCATCACCCTGTTACTCTTTGTCGGTGCCACCGGTAAAAGTGCACAGATCCCTTTATATACCTGGCTGCCTGATGCAATGGCCGGTCCTACACCGGTATCAGCACTGATCCATGCTGCCACGATGGTAACAGCCGGTATTTATATGATTGCCCGTAGCAATGTGCTGTATTCCCTTTCGCACATTACAATGGATATAGTGGCGTATGTTGGGTTGGCTACAGCGCTGCTTGCAGCTACCATCGCATTAAAGCAAAATGACATTAAAAAGATACTGGCGTATTCTACCGTAAGCCAACTGGGCTTTATGTTCCTGGCATTGGGAACAGGTGCTTATACAGCCGCTGTGTTTCATGTGATGACGCATGCCTTCTTTAAAGCATTGATGTTCCTGGGCAGTGGTAGTGTGATACATGCCATGGGTGGCGAACAGGACATCCGGAATATGGGAGGGCTGAACAAAAAATTGAAGATCACTTTTATCACTTTCCTCATCGGGTGTATTGCCATAGCCGGCATTCCGCCGTTCAGTGGTTTCTTTTCAAAAGATGCGATACTGTTAAGTGCTTTTGAAAAAAGCCCGGTATTATATGGCATTGCTTTGTTTACTGCACTGCTTACTGCTTTCTATATGTTCCGCCTGTTGTTCATTACGTTCTCCGGAAAATTCAGAGGCACCCAGGAGCAGGAACATCACTTGCA